>DATJYD010000744.1:0-7405 GCA_035499755.1 Fimbriimonadaceae bacterium | reverse complement strand
ATTCGCAAAGTAATCCAGGTCAGGGCCGCCACGAGCCTTCGAAGCCGGCTTCCGCAGATCATCCGATGCTGCTGTGTACAATGATCCTTCACATGAAGCGCATCGGACTCCTCGCCATCATCGTTCTCGCGGCCTTTCTCTTGGGTTGCGGAAAACAGCATCCGGGCGTTCAAGCGAGCAATGGCAACACGCTTCGTTACGCGATCATCAACGATCCGACCGATCTCGATCCTGCCCGAGTCCAGGACGGGGACACCATAGACCTTCTTCAGAACATCTTTGAGGGACTGGTGACTTGGAGCGAGCAGAAAGACGGCAACAAGATCGTTCCCAACCTCGCCCAGAGCTGGGACGTGTCGAAGGACGGCTGCACCTACACGTTCCACCTTAAGCACGGAGTCAAGTTTCAAAACGGGCGCGAGGTGACGGCGTCCGACGTCGCCTTCTCTCTGAATCGCGCGGTCGCTCCCGCGATGGCTTCGGCGACGGTCGACGACTATCTCAGCCCGATCGCGGGCTACGCGGACGCGCACAGCGGCAAGACCGCGACCCTGTCGGGCGTGAAGGTGATCGACAACTACACCGTTTCGATCACAACCGATAAGCCAAGACCCTACTTCCTGGGCGACCTTACGTACCCCGCTGCCTTCGTCGTCGCCAAGGAGGCAGCGGGTACGGGCAAGATGACCTCTCTCAAGCAGATGGTCGGGACCGGTCCGTTTATCGCGGACTCCTATGCCGAAGGAGAGATATTCAAGCTCAAGGCCTTCAAGGATTATCACGAGGGAGCGCCCCATGTCGACGGAATCGACCGGCCCATCATGAAAGATGCGTTGAGCCGCTTCAACGCCTATAAACGCGGGGAACTGGACTTTCTGCCGATCCAGCGCCAGGACATCCGCGCCGCGATGGCGGACCCGACTCTCAAAAGCCAGTTGCAGTTCTTTCCGCGGGCTTCGATCTACTATGTTGGCTTGAACCTTGGGAAGGTGGTGCAGTTCAAGGACAAGCGGGTGCGCCAGGCGTTCGCGATGGCGATCGACAAGGACAAAATCGTCAACGATATCCTCGACGGGCAAAACCCGGCAGCCTACAGCTTCCTTCCGCCAGGCGTGCTCAGGTACCGCCAAAAGGCCGCGGTGTATCCATTCGATCCCAAGCAGGCCCAAGCCTTGATGGCTCAGGCGGGGTATCCGGGTGGGAAGGGTTTTCCCGAACTGAAGATCTCCTTCCGGGGCGAGCAGACGGACGTTCAACTCGTCGCCGACAACGTGGCGCAGCAACTTCATGACAATCTGGGGATTACGGTGAGCCAGGAGCCCATGGAATGGGGGTCGTATCTCGCACGAAACGACAAGAAGGAACTTCCGTTCTTCCACATGCGATGGGCGGCTGACTATCTCGATCCTCAGGATTTCATAAGCCTTTTCTTTACTACGAGCGGGAACGAAAACAAGATTTACTACAGTAACCCGGAAGTGGACGCGTTGTGCGCTAAGGCGGATTCGGATTTGAATCAAGACGAGCGGCTACAGCTATATGCCAAGGCCGAAGACATCGTTCTCCAGGACGCTCCCGTCATTCCCATCTATTTTCAGGTCGATGCGGAGTTGATCAACCCGCGAGTTCATGGGCTGCGGAATTCGATCTTCGGTCACTTGCCGCACTACACGGTCAGCCTGGAGAAATAGTCTGGTCCCGAATTGTCGCGAGATGAACCGGCCTGACGACGCGTCTACTCTCTTTGGAGGAATGAGCACGCGAAGGCAACCAACCGCGATGGTGGCTATCGATTTCGAACGGCCCCAATCGGTTGCTCAACCTGCCACCGATGTTTCCGGCGCCTATCGACTCAGCGGCCTTCCGGGATGGCAGAGCAACGGAGGTCCGACCCGGGGACACATCGGCCGCTCTCTTCCGTTCCAACTTACGACTCGGCTTCCTGAAAGTCCCGGGCGGCTTATTCGGATCCACGTAGTCGGCGTGCTCGCTCTATTCGCGGACGCCGAGTCAGAGTCACCCGGGACCCTCGGGGCCGTCATCCAACTTCTGGACGCGGACGAGGAGACGCTCGCCCGATACAACCTCGTCAACGGACGACACTATGGAGACGCATCCAATCTGGAACCGGTCGCCCGGTCGGTCGGCGACGGAACGAGCCTCGAAACGGTCGGCGCCTGCGTGTTTCAGGGAGCCAAGTACCGGGTCGACGCCCTCACATTGGACGTGCCGGCCTCGGTGCGACCGGCGCAGCTCCGCTTCAAAGACCTTGGCAGCTCGGCGTCGTTTCTGATCTTCGACCTGTTCGCGGAGCGGGAAGGCGCTCCTGAAAGAAGTCGGGACAATTGCGAAGCTATCATGCCTCTCGCCGAAGTGGCATCGGCGGTCCGTTTGGGAGATCGCCTGAAGTTCGGCCAATCCCTCGATCACTTGGACGACTGCATCGACGACGCGGAGGACCTCAACGAAGCCCGCGGTCGCGCGCTGCTGTTCTTGGGAGTCGTGGCCGGCGCTGTTCTCGAAACCGCGATGCCCTACCTGGATCACCGCCTTCTCTTGGAGACCGCGCGAGAGTTGGACGCGGCAACGTCGCGCGGCCAAGTTCGCGAGGCGATCCGGACCCGGCTGTTGGAGACCGTCGAGAGCGTCTTTGCCCCCTCCGAAAGCCACTCCGATCGACTCGTCGACCGCGCCCTCGCAATCATCGAGCGGCATTTCGCGAAGGACATCACCGACGCCATGGTCGCCGCCCAACTCGGTCTCAGCACCTCGCACTTCCGCTACTTGTTCCGCCAGGCAACCGGGCATCCCTTCCACAAGTATCTCGTCGCTCTACGCCTCGAAAAGGCTCGCCAGATGCTTATCGAGCAGGAACTGCCGGTCTCACAGGTAGCCGCCGCCGTCGGATTTACCGGCCTGTCGCACTTCAGCCGAGCCTTCACGCAGCGCTTCGCCGCAAGCCCAACCCACATCCGCAGAGCGACCGGCTAAAGCCATGATTTCCGTCCGGCATGTCTCCCAGAGCTTCGGCGACAAGGCTGTCCTTCGCGACATCGATCTGGAAGTAGCCCGAGGCGAGATTGTCGCGATCATGGGGAGCAGCGGCGGTGGAAAGACGACGTTGCTGCGATGCATCGCGGGACTTCTGCGACCTAGCCGGGGCGAAGTCGAGGTCGACGGAATCGACGTCCTCTCGCGGCCGGAGGAGGCTCGACGCCACATGGGTATGGTGTTCCAGTCGGGCGCGCCCTTCGACTATCTCAGCGTGGCCGACAACGTTCTCTTCGGCGCCCGGCGGCATTTGAAGCTGACGCGCGAACAGGAGCGCGAGTTGCTTCGGAAGGAGCTTGCGACCGTCGGGCTCGAAGGCGCGGAACGGCTATTCCCCAGCGAGCTCAGCGGGGGCATGCGCAAGAGACTTGGAATCGCCCGGGCGCTCGCGATCTCCCCGTCCGTGATGCTGTACGACGAGCCGACCACCGGCCTCGACCCCATCACCACCTACACGATCGACGCCCTGATCGTGCGTCTGCGAAAGGAGGTGGGGGTGACGACTCTTCTCGTCAGCCATGACGTCAGCTCGGTTTTCCGAGTCGCCGACCGGATCGCCTTTCTGCACGAGGGCGAATTGGTCTTTCAGGGATCGCCGGGCGAATTCGAGAAGAGCGGCAACGAGGCGATTCGGGAGATGGTTGGCAAGGCACAAGCGACCGCGTTCTAGCTCCTGATCTTCTGAACTTTTCCAAATCGCAAGCGTCTCTCCGACCCGTACCGGAAAGGAAGACACATGAAGAAGCTCATCACAATCCTCGCAGGAATCCTTCTCGCGGCATCGCTTTCGACGGTCGCGGCAGCCCAGGCAGCCGGGCCGAACGGTGGCGGCGTTCAGACGACAACCAACCAGGCCGGCAAGGCGAAAGGCGGCGGCCCGGTCGGCATGAAACTCCTGAAGCAACTCGATCTCACAAAGGACCAGTTGCAGCAGATTCGCGAACTCGGCAAGACCTTCCAGCAGAAGCGCCAAGAGCTTCTTCAGTCCTCGAACGGCAAGCCTGATAGGAAGCAGGTCGCTGCCCTGCGAAAGCAGTACACGGAGGACCTCGCGAAGGTCCTGACTCCTGAGCAGCGCGACAAGCTGAAGCAGCTCATCGCGGCCCGCCGCAACCAAAGGAAGAACGGCATCGGCGGCACGACGGGAACGGGCACCGGCACTGGCACCGGCACGGGAACGGGCACCGGGACCGGCTCGGTAACGGGCACCGGCGGTCACTAGCCGGAACGCACTGGTGAAGAGCGAGGCTCAGTAGCGGCAGGGCTTTCCCTGCCGCTACTCGCCAAGAGCCGCAGGCTAACCTCTGGCGGGCAGGACGTGGGCTTTCGAATCGGTGAGGATCTCCATCGCCGCATCTTTGAAGTCGCTCAGCGAAACGAGAGCCATCTCGCCCAACATTCGACTGGCATTCCAGGGGCTGCCTGTCTTCATCGTCCAGTACCCGGCCAGGAAAGTCTCGTCCTCGAGAGAACCGGAGATCGGCCATGACGAATTGAAGTAGAGCGGGCTCATCGCGAATCCCCGTTCGAAGATCCCCTGGGCCATGCCTTCGGCCCGCGCCAGATCGGACGCGTCCCAATTCTTGACGGCCAGAATGAGCTGATCTCGCATCCCTTTGGCAAGGTCGTCGGGAGCCGTCTTGTCGCCGCTCGCCATGATGAGTCGGGGTTCGAAACCCTCCGGCGTCGGCCAGAGGAACGCTTCCTGTCGATAGCTCCAGCCCTCGGTCTCGCGCAGCGTCTGGAACATCGCGGCCCCTTTTCCACAACCGAGTCCGATCAGAGCCAGAAGCTTGGTCGGCATCGCGGGATCGTTGCCCGGAAAGCTCGAACCGCGCAACTCGACCATCGTTTCCCGTCCCGGAACGTCGGACGCTTCGCCGAGCGGCGTCGGGTTGGCGGGCAATCTCGGCGGCTTCGTCACCGTCCAATCGGCCAGGACGGCGCTCCAGGCGTTCTCGGCGTCCCGGGCGTCGATCGGCCCGCCGACGCAAAGCCAGACGTTCTCGGGCCGGCAGATCCGGTGATACATGTCCAGGACGTCTTCCCGCCTGACCCGGCGGAAGTCGAACTTGACCGGCTGGATCGCCGTCGCCCATAGGCTCTTCTTGCGAAACGGGATTTCGGCTTCGGCCTTGGCGATGGAATCCTCGGGGAACCGCGAGTTTTTGAGGATGTGCCCGACGTAGGAGATCGCGGTGTCCGCTTCGGCGGGCAGGGCGCCGAACTCGATCCTTATGTGGTCCGGCATGAGGGTGATCTTCAGGCTTTCGCCGGCTCGCGCTCCCATGTCGCGCATGTCCCCCTGAGAGTAGCCGTCGACCTCGTCGGCCATGGTCTCCGCCATAACCTTCGCAGCCGCATATTCCCGAGCCCCGAGAGCCGGCAATCTCACGATGGCGTCCACCGCGACGACTTTCGCCCCGGGGGCAATCACGTCCGTCACGGGATTGGCCTGAACTGATGCCAAGGCAAGCACCAAACCGATCACCTCGTCCCCACCGCGATCACCGTCTTGCCGGACTTGAACGCTTCTATTCCGGCATTGAACTCCTCCTTGGACATCGCGTTGATCTGATCGATCATCAGCTCGGGCCGATTTGCCGCGCCCTGACAAAGCAGGAGACCGCGGATGTCCGCGTCTGCGGATGCGGTCCGGAGTTGACGTTGCACCCACTCGCGAGCGAGCGACTGGCCACGTCGATAGAGGCTGTTCCCGTTCGCCAGCCCATCGACATAGAAGCCAAGCCCACTCGTCGAGTCCGTTCTGCCGACGAGGACGAGGCCATTCTGGGTCGTCGGCGTGTAAATGACGAAGCACCCTGGAAGCTCCGATCCGATAGCGAGAGCCGCCGAGAGCGCGGCCGCCGTCTGGGGCGTGTCGAATCCGGGCACGATCGCCCCTCGGCATTCGCCGAATGCATCGGCCTGAGATCTTCCGGGCTTGCCGACCCGGTCGCCCTGCGCAACCGAGAAATGGCTCTTGGACAAAGGCACGAGAATCCGCGAAGCCATCGCGGTCGCCTTGTCCATGTCGACCGGCCCGGCAATCGCGATCACGAGGCCCTCGGGTGCGAATTGCCGGTCGTAGGTTTCCTCCAGCTTCTCGGGGGTCGCCCGATACATGGAATCGAATGTCCCCAACGGATCCAGTCCCCTGTCCCCATAAGCTGCATCCCAGGCCGCGGAGGCGAGAAGAAGAGAATCGTCGCGCATGGCCAGCTCATCGCGCATGACCCGTAGTTCCTTGTCGATTTGAGCCTGGGTGAACGTCGGGCGGTGAAGGAAGCCGGCGAGGGTATCGAGAGCCAGTTGGAGCTGAGTCGGCCCGACCGTCAGTTCGATTTGCATCGCGTCACGGAGCGTCGAGGCACGGAGAAAGCAAGCCTGGGTCTCCAAGCGCTTGTCGAGACCTCCGTCTCCGACCGCAAGCAGATGCTCGATCAGGTGACGAAAGCCGTGCGTGGCTTCGGTCTCCGGAACATATCTGGCGGACGCGAACAACTGAACAGAGACCACCCGCTCTTGAGGCATCGGCTCGACCAAGACGATAGCTCCGTTGTCGAGGACGGTTCTCAGCCTGGGCGGCTGGTCTTGGGCGGCTAGCATGGCGACGGATGCGACGAGGGACAGCACGAGTCTCTATTCTGACGGATTCAAATTCGAGGATGAGCGATTGAGAAATCGATCGAACGATCGAGCCCTGATGTAGACTCTTTGCTACATGCGCATAAAGTACATTCTCGCGCTCCTTGCGCCAGTGGCCGCTTTGGCAGGCTGCGGGGGCAGCGGCATCGTGAATCCGTTCTTCGGCAACTATCCGCCCGAGCCCTGGACCCAGATCTCACCCTCGGACACGGGAACCATCACGTTGAATGTATCGGCGATCGGAACCGTGTCGGGAAGCTTGTTCGACACGGGTGCGAGCATGAGCTACAGCGTTTCCGGGCTGATCGACGAGAACGGGAACTTCACCGGAACGATCACGCCGACCGCGGGATCGGCATCCGCGGTTTCGGGCACCCTGACTCTGAACGGCTCGAACCAACTGGTCGGCACGGTGGTCGATACCGGCGGCACTTTGAACACGCTCCTCGTGAACTAGCCTACTGGGTGCAGAGACGTCCTCGGGTTCTGAAGCGATACCGCTTGCCGGCTGCGTTCCCAACCGCGCACCCCTAATTTTGCCAGGCTGCACTGCCGATGATGTTCAGTGCAATGAATACGAATGCGCTGGTCTTAAGCCTGAGCGCCAAGGCAGAGCCGGCCCCTGCTGGTAAATCGAACTCAGCGGACGAGGGCTTCGCCAAGGTGCTGGGCAATGCCCGCTCAGGCGCCCCGCCGGGCTCGAAAT
>DATJYD010000743.1:0-5314 GCA_035499755.1 Fimbriimonadaceae bacterium | reverse complement strand
AGTCCGCATCGGAAAGATGATCGAGCTGCAGGTCGAGGACTACGACGAGGCGAGGGTGAAGGAGATGTGCGACAAGCTGCTCGCCAACCCCGTCATCGAGGACTACGTGATCGAGAGACTGGAATTGGGAGCTTAGGATCTGGACTGACCCCTTCCAAGGCTCCAGCTTTGAAACTCCAAAAACTAGAATCCAAAATGAGAACCGCCGTCATCCGATTCCCCGGCTCCAACTGCGATCAAGACGCTTACTTCGCGCTAAACGAAGACGTCGGCGTGAAGGCCGAATACGTGTGGCATGACGACACCTCCCTTGCCGGATTCGATGCGGTCGTCATCCCGGGCGGGTTTTCCTATGGCGACTATCTTCGCTGCGGCGCGATGGCCTCGCGTTCGCCCATCATGTCCGAAGTCGCCCGGTTTGCCACTGAGGGGAGGCCGGTCATCGGCATCTGCAATGGCTTTCAGGCCCTCTGCGAGGCCGGCCTCCTTCCCGGCGCGCTACTCCTCAACGAAGATCAGAAGTTCCACTGCGAAACGGTAGAACTCGAAGTCGTGAATCGGGCCTCCTTCTGGACCCGCGCCATCCCTCCCGAAACCCGCATCCATATCCCGATCGCCCACGGCGAGGGCCGCTACATCTGCGACGCCGACACGCTGAAGCGGCTTCACGACGAGGATCTGATCGCGTTCCGATATAACGGAAACCCCAACGGTTCCCTCGACGATATCGCCGGCCTCGTCAACAAAACCGGCAATGTTCTGGGGTTGATGCCTCATCCGGAGCGCGCAACTCGTGCGCTTTTGGGAGCAAACGACGGTCTTTTCGTGCTGAATGCGCTAGCCGCGGTTCCAGCCGGCGTATAGGTTCATGGGCCGAACGGCTGGGTTCGCTGAACCCGTCCTGGCCTGAAAGCTGGGGAGAAATCGCCTATAATTGAGGCATTAGCTTAATCGGATGAGGATCCTGCGACAATTCACCGCCGCCGTATTGGCTTTTGCGCTGTCTGCCTGCGCGATGGCCACCAAGGTCGTGCTTGGCAAACTCGGCCAGGTCACCGAGCCGACGCGCATTTATAGGAGGGCCAGCGCCAACTCGCAGGTCTGCTACAGGGTTCGAGCTTTCGAGTACATCGTGATCAAGCCGGCCCCAGAAGGCTGGTTCAAGGTTCTTCTCCAAAATGGCACGTACGGCTACGTCAAGTCCGACGCCGTCGCCAAGCTGCCCTACGAGGTCACGATCAACCAGCCCTCGTCCCGCAACTACGAGTTGCCCTATCGGGGCACGACAAGGACGATGCCGTCGAATGCCTCGGCCGAAGCTGCGGAGTACGCTCTGAAGTTCGTTGGCACGCCCTACGTCTGGGGAGGGACCGATCCGAACAAGGGCATCGACTGCTCAGGTCTCGTTCAGAAGATGTTCGGCCTGGTCGGCGAGCATCTCCCCCGGACGGCGGCCGAACAGGCCTTGGTCGGTTCTCCGGTGCGGCGTCTGGAAGATCTCAAGCCCGGCGACCGGCTTTACTTCTGGGATGCGAAGCGCGGGATGATCGGCCACACCGGCATCTATCTCGGAGGCGGATACTTCGTCCATTCCAGCCGCGGCCACAACGGCGTGAACACCGACTACCTGGGCCAGCGAAAGTGGCTCAATATTCTCGTCGCCGCGCGCCGCTCTTAGGACCCTAATCGGCTCGGCCGCGGAGTCAGCACCCTGCCGGCGACTTTCAGTCGCCGCTCGACCGAAGGTCGAGATCCTCATTCCCCTCATCCCCGCCCCTGCTGTCCCACTTGCGCCATACCGACAATTACAGCCTGGCGACTCTGCCTGCGCGCTCTATGGCACACAAGCTCACCCGGCTCCGCGATCTCCTGCTCTCGATGAAGCTCGTCACTCGCGAGGAACTGGCTCAGGCCGAGCAGATGCAGCGCGAAACCCCGGCCCCGATCGGAAGCATTCTCGTCTCCCTCGGCTTTCTGACCGAGGAGCGGCTCCTTAGCGCGACAGCCGCGCAGATGGGAGTCTCACCGTGGCATCTCGGCGATCAGCCCCCCCAATCCAACGCGATCCGGCGCGTGCCCGGCAACATTTGCCGGACCTACCAGCTTCTGCCCGTCGAAGTTCGCGGCGACCTTCTCGTCGTCGCGATGCGCAATCCCCTCGATCTCGACGCGATCGACCTCGTCCGCAACGTCGCCTGCATGCGAATCGAGCCGGTTCTCGTCGACGGCGACCGCCTCATGCGGGCGATCGACGAGATCCATTCCGGCACCTTCCGCGAGCCCGACTTCGCCGAACTGATCGAATCGGCCTCTGACGGCCGTCCCGAGCATCCGCGGCCTGGGGGCCAAGCCATCCAGAAGATGGACGCCGACAGTCGGCCGATCGTCAATCTCGTCAATCAGCTTCTCTCGGAGGCGATCCGGGCCGGAGCCAGCGACGTTCACATCGAGCCGCGAGTCGGCCGAGTCGACGTCCGCTACCGCATCGATGGCCAGCTCAAGAAGGTCAGCGAGATTCCTCATACGCTGCTGCCCATGATCACGACCCGGCTCAAGATCATGGCGGAGATCGATATCGTCGAGTTTCGTGTGCCCCAGGATGGCCGCGTCTCCGTCCAGATCGACGGGCGCCACGTCGACCTTCGCGTCTCGGTCTTGCCGAATCACTACGGCCAGCGGATCGCCCTACGGATTCTCGATCAGTCGCGATCGCTCAAGAGCCTCGAAGAGATCGGATTCCGGGAAGGCGACCTGGCTCTTTTCAAGTCGCTCGTCGGAAAGCCCTACGGCCTGTTCCTCGTGACCGGCCCGACCGGCAGCGGCAAAACGACCACCCTCTACGCCGCGCTCGCCGAGCTTCGGCACGTTACGAACAACATCATGACCTGCGAGGATCCCATCGAATACGATGTCGAGGGGATCAGCCAATCCCAGGTCAACGAGAAGGTCAACCTCACCTTTGCGTCGCAGCTTCGCGCGACCCTCCGCCAGGACCCCGACATCATCCTTGTCGGCGAAATCCGCGACGGCGAAACGGCCCAGACCGCGATGCGCGCCGCCATGACCGGCCACCTGGTTCTCAGCACGCTTCACTGCAACGATGCTCCGAGCGCGGTTCCGAGGCTGCTCGACATGAGCATCGATCCCTTCCTGCTGAGCACGTCCCTCATCGGGGTTATGTCCCAGCGGCTGCTCCGCCAGCTTTGCCCGCACTGCAAGGAGGAATATGAGGCCGTGGGAGCGGATCGCGATCTTCTTCAGGCGTTCGAACCGGGAGCATCGAGGATCTGGAGGGCGAGAGGATGCCCGATCTGCTCGGCAAGCGGTTACAAGGGCCGGGCGCCCGTGCACGAGATCATGCCGGTCACCCCTCAGCTTGCCCGAATGATCGCGGAGCGAGAACCGGTCGACAGCTTGCGCGCCGCCGCCGGATTCCAGAGCATGCAGCGCGAAGCGATCGACATGGTGCTGGCAGGCGAGACATCGCTTGCCGAGGCCCAGCGGATGGTCTTCTTCGAAACCGCGCAGAGTCGGCCACGGCCGGTCCTTCGGGCGGCTTAACCGTCAAATCGGTCCGACGGCAAACTGGCGTTTATTCGGCGTCTTCGCGCGGCACGATCTCGGACTGGGTGAACCACATCATAGACAGGCCCAAGAAGACGACCGTCAAAGCGCCAAGCGTCACCCAGGCGATCGGCGCCGTTATATCGTTGACGCTTAGCAAACCGCCAAGGAGGCCGCCCGGCCCAGCGTCCGGGTTTGGATGCCCAGCTATCGCCTGAAGCTGGCTCAGGATCGACAACTTGTACATTTCGCCGGGCATATTCGGGACGGAGGTCTCCCAACCGAAGGCGAACAGCAGGCAGATGATCATCGCCCGGTTGAACAGGAGGCTGGCGAAGAGGAAGAGCGCGCCATAGGAAATCGCCCCCGCCGCAAGTGCGAGGCAGTCCTTGGCGAGCATCGAGTTCTGGCCAAAGTGGAAACCGTAGACCCCGATTGAGGCAAGCACTGCCCCAAAGACTCCGAGAACCGCAACCACCGTCACCGAAGCGAGATAGCGCATCAGCAGGAGCTTCCAACGCACGACGGGGCGCGTGAGCAGATACACGATCGTCTTCTGCTCGACCTCTTGGCTCACCACCGCGGTCGTAAAGATCGCCGATGCCAACGCAAGCACGTGGAACACGACGATGAAGGAAACCCGCGAGTAAGAATCCGCCGGAGTCGACGCGGACAAGTGCGGCCAAACCACACCCAATGCCATCCCTGCCAAGCCGAGGACGATCCAAATCCAGGTCCGGCGGAATCGAAAGAAGTCTTGGAGCGAGCTGATATAAAGATAGCTCTCCACTTACGCCTCCACCAAGTACCTGAAGACTGCCTCCAAGTTGTTGTCCGGGCTGCTCAACCCGTGGATCGGCAGTTTTTCTTCGAGAGAGATCGAAGTAAGCGCGTCATAGAACTCGTTGGGCTCGTGAACCTCCAGTTGAAGCGCTCCCCCGACTGGATCGAATCCGAGGCTCACCACGTTGCTCAAGCCGGCCAATAGTGTGGCCGCCCGACGCGGCTCCGGCGTCTCAATACGGATCTGGTGCGGATGACGATCGATGAACGACCGGATGACCTTGAGATCACCGGTTGCGAGCAGTCGCCCGCGATGGAGCAGAAGGAGCGCCGAGGTCATCTGCTCCACCTCGTAGAGGATATGACTGCTGACGAGGATGATCTTCCCTTCCTTGGCGAGCTGGTGGAGAAGCTGGATGTACTCGTGTCGGCCAACTGGGTCGAGCCCGTTTAGGGGCTCGTCTAAGAGAATGACTTCCGGATTGTGCAGCATCGCCTGCGCGAGCTTTATCCGTTGCCGCATGCCTTTGGAGTAGCCGGCGATTCTACGGTGCGCTCGATCGGTCATGCCGACGAGATGGAGCACTTCTTCGGTGCGCTCCCTCGCCTGCTCGTGTCCGAATTCCGCGAGTCGAGCCAGGTGGTAAACGAAGTGGCGGCCGGTCATGTATTCATAGAAGTTGTCGATCTCCGGGCAATACCCCACCCTGCGATAGACGGCCGCGTTCGCGAACGGCTCCATCCCGTAAACGGTCACGTTCCCGGTTGTCGGCTTGAGCTGTCCCGTAATCATGCGCAGCATCGTGCTCTTTCCAGCGCCGTTCATCCCGAGGAGCGCTGTTAGGCCAGGCCCGATCTGAGCGGAAACATCGTTCAGTCCGATAACCTGCCCGTACCAGCGCGACGCGTGGTCGAGAAGAATCATGAAATCACCTCAACCGCCTTGACCCGCGCCCAAGCCAGCAGG
>DATJYD010000742.1:0-4029 GCA_035499755.1 Fimbriimonadaceae bacterium | reverse complement strand
GAGCCCATCGCCGACTGGAACAACCGCTGCGGCTGCGTCACGATGACCTACGACGCGCCGCTGAAGCGCTATCTGATGTGCATCACCGACGGGCGAACGACGATCAGCGCCTTCAACACCTTCATCTTGGAATCCGCATCGATCACCGGGCCTTGGCGGCTTGCCACGTACATGACTCACTTCGGGACGCAGGGCTACTTCGTGAACCTCCCCTCCAAGTTCATCGGCGCAAACGGCCGCGATCTCTGGCTGTGTTATTCCGCCAACTTCATGGGGCTCCAGGCCGATCCTCCGGGCAGCCGCTATGGCATGTGTCTTCAGCAGATACGATTGCTGTCGAACACCGATCCTAAGCCCAATCCCGCGTTGAACAGGCCCGACAACGTGGCCCGAATCGCGACGGTCACGGTCAGCTCGACTTATCAAGGCTACGATGCGCGCGGCGCCGTCGACGGCCTCGTGGGGGGCTTTCCGGTTGACAACAGCCAGGAATGGGCGAGCAACGGGGAAGAGGACACGGCGTTCATCCGGCTGAATTGGGACGACGCGCAGGCCGTCGACCGGGTCTGGCTCTTCGACCGCCCAAATCCATTGGACCAGATCCGGTCGGGGATGCTCGTCTTCAGCGACGGCTCGACGGTCGCGACGGGGACCCTGCCGGACGATGCGAAGCATGGCTTGGAGGTGCGATTCAAGTCCAAGCGCGTGCGCTGGGTGGCGTTTATCGTGACCGGCGTCAAGCCGGCAAGCCCGAACATCGGCCTTGCCGAGATCGCGGTGTTCCGGGCGAATCGGTAGCCTCGAACCGCATCCTATGCCAGATCGATCCCGAGCCAGCGAAGCTGAAAGCTCTATCGCAGCCACACGTCGGACGGGGTAAAAGCACCGAGGCGGCGATGGACCCTGAAAAGAGAAAGGCGATTCGGGCGAAGGCAGGCCCGGAGCGGGAATTGATGAAGACCGGTTGCGGTTTGGCCTGTGTCGCCTTCTTAGCTCTGGCGCTGAGCGGCCACTGGCTAGGCGTAGCGTTTGTCTGTATCGCCGTATTCGTCGGTCTGGTGATCGTCGGGACTCGGCTCTATCGGATCGGCCCGCCAGACGCTTTCCAGCGAGCGATGTATCGCTCCGCGCTGTTGACGCTCCGGCTGAGGGGGCGTGGAGCGCGACGTGCTCGGGAGATGCTCATCGGCTGGGTTCCTTCCGTCATCGGAGGACTGGGAGGAAACCGTGCCTTCGTCGAGGCCGTCCGCTCGGGGCCCGCCAGGCAGTCGTGGCTGCTGTCTCAGCTCTCGTCAGAAGATCGGTACGACCGCTGGCGGGCCGCGACTGCCCTGGCTGAGGTAGGGGATGAATCGGCAGTCCATTCCTTGGCCCTGTGCCTCGACGATGCGGAAGCGCGTGTGCGCGAGGCCGCAGCGTCGTCGCTGGGACGGCTGGGGACGGATGGAGCGCTGGAGACCCTCGAGTCCCGGGTTGGGACTGATGACGACGTCCAATGGCTGGCCGTAGTCAGCGCCCTGTACAGCAACGGGCGGAGTCCCGGCATCGACCAGGCGCGGCTCGTGCGATCGGTCAGCTTGATCCGCTCAGAGGAGGAGTTGGACCGTGACCGGCTTGCCGCGCTTCTCGTCCCGCTGCCTCTCGATGTCGTTGTGGAGGACCTGAGGGAGGAGATGCGAAAGGACAGCGCGGGAAGGGGCGACCTTCTGAAGGTTCTCGCGCTCAAATCCGACCCGCGCGCCGTCGCGGTCGTCAAGGAAGCCCTCGAATCGTCGGTCGACCGAATCCGCTTCCGGGCTGTCTTGAGCCTCCCCAGAGAGGTTCCCGAGGTCTACCGTGAAGATCTCGCGCGCATCGCCGGGCAGAGTGGCCGAGCCGCCGCCTATGCGCGGCGGCGGCTGAAGAGCTAGTACGAATTGCGGGATTCGGCGGCTATCCCTTGCATTCGTGCGCGGTGAAGATCATGATGTTGACAAATGATCCATTCCGAGGTACTGCCTGCCGCTCTCGTGAGCGTCGTCGAAGGAGCGACGGATGAGGAGTTGAGGAATTGCCGCGCCGATTTGATGCGTCTGGACAGCCAGCATATCGACCAAGAGAAGGCGGTGTCCTCGGGGTCGGCCGCAGGGTGGGATCCGCGCTTCATCGAGTGGTACTACCCGCTGATCCAGCAGTTCGCTGGCGATCTTGTCGTCGTCGTGCCGAAATGGAAGGATCGGCATGTCGACGGCTTCTCCGCGCCCCCACACTCCGGCGAAGCGTCGGTCGCATCCCGAGGCAGCGCGAACCGGTTGTGGGATAGGGTCGCGGCGGTCATCTTCGCGCTCTGGACCCTTGGCCTTGGACTCGCTTCCAGTCCGAAAGTCGCGGACGACATGGGGGATTCGCGGACGATCTTCCTTCTCGCGATACCGATCTTCGGCGCAATCCAGCTCTTCGCCTCTCGCCGGTCCGGCTACTGGACTACCTTCCTGTGGTGCGGATTGATGACCTGGGCGTGGGCCTCGACTGCCGGCGCCAACCCGCATCTTCTTTGTGCCGGCCTGCCGTTCGCCGCCCTATCCCTTTTCGGGCTTTGGCGCCTATGGCCATCGCGGCAGAGTCGATCCAGTGAAGAGGGACGTTCCCGCAATTTGGACCTCGGACGACACGTCACGATCGGCGCCACAACCTTGGCCGTCTCGATGATGGCAGCGTACGGGGTCGTCCAGCTGTCGCGGTTCCTCGTCCAGTAAAGCTCGACGGACCCGTGCATTCGCACGGGGTGCTTGAGCCGCGGGGGCTGCCGGTGCTTCGCACCTTGACTCTTGCGAACGCGTCAGGTATCATCCACCGGTTATCGCTTCGACAGGCGAGGCGGCGGGACGTCCCGACCCTACAGGGCAACGTCCTTGCGGATTGGATTGGAGGATTACAGGGTTGCAGGATTGCATCCTTCCTTAAGGTCCCCGCGAAACGCCGGCGAGCCGGTATGGAAAGCGCGAAGGGCTTCGCGCACTCCAAAGAAGCGAAGGGAAGGTGAATGGATGCTTCAGGGGATCCTGGGCACGAAAGTTGGCATGACTCACCTCTTCACGGAAGAGGGCAAGATGGTTCCGGTGACAGTCATTCAGGCAGGGCCTGTCTACGTCACCCAGATCAAGACGACCGACAAAGACGGCTATAACGCCGTCCAGGTGGGCTTTGGCGAGGCGAAGGAAAAGAAGCTGACCTTCCCCAAATACGGCCACCTGAAGAAGGCGGGCGTCGAAAAGAATTTAAAGACCCTGAAGGAATTCCGGGTCGAACAGACGGAGGGCGTCGAACTCGGCCAGGAGATCAAGGCCGACATCTTCGCCGCCGGGGACAAGATCACCGTCACCGGCACGAGCAAGGGCAAGGGCTTTCAGGGCGGCGTGAAGCGCTACCACTTCAAGGGGCAGCACATGACCCATGGCTACATGACCCACCGCCGGCCGCTGTCGAGCGGAGCGACGGGTCCACAGCGGGTCTTCAAGGGCACGCGGCGGCCGGGCCGGATGGGCGGCGATACCGTCACCCAAAAGGGCCTCAAGGTCGTCCGGGTGGATCTCGAAAGGAATTTGATACTCGTCGACGGGAGCGTGGCGGGACCGAACGGCGCCCTCGTTGTGATCAACAAGGCGGCGCGTTGAGCCGAGGTATCAGGGTATTTGGGTATTAGGGTATTAGGGCGCGAGAAGCAGAAAAGCAAAGGTCAGGAAGCGTCGCAAGGAATTCTGGGGCGGGGCGCCCCAGCCACAGGTTTGAGAAGATGGCACAGACAATCGAAGTAAAAGGGAAGGACGGTAAAGCCGCCGGAAAGGTCGAGGTGGGCGCGAAGCTCGCCGAGGCTTCGGCGAGCCAGTCGACCCTCCATCGCGCGATCGTCGCCGAAGAGGCGAACAAGCGGCAGGGAACGCAGAAGGCGAAAACCCGCAGCGAAGTCAGAGGTGGCGGCAAGAAGCCTTACAAGCAGAAGAAGACCGGAAACGCCAGACAAGGCACGATCCGGGCGCCGCACTACGCTCA
>DATJYD010000741.1:0-2938 GCA_035499755.1 Fimbriimonadaceae bacterium | reverse complement strand
CAGCCCATCGCGAATCAGCCCATCATCCGTGCGGGCAACCTCCGCCCGCCGCCGCGCTTAGAATGGGCCCAAGCAGGGGGGCGAGGGCTTCGATTCCCTCCCGCGCGGCTTTCGGCGAGCCGGGCAGGTTGACGACCAGCGTCGATCCGATCATCCCCGCGACACCCCGGCTCAGGTGGCTGAGGGGCGTCTTCTCGAGTCCGCGCAGCCGCATCAGCTCGACAAGATTGTCCGCCCTCCTTTCGAGGATAGCGGCCGTCGCCTCCGGCGTCACGTCGCGAGGGGCAAAGCCGGTGCCGCCGGTGGTGAACACCGCCTTACAGATCCCGGCGAACCGCCGGATTGTTGCTTGGATCGGCTCGATCTCGTCGGGGACGATCGCGGTCTCGAACCCGCCATAGCCAAGAGCTCTCAAGGACTCCACTACGGCAGGCCCGCTCAGATCCTCGTTCTCTCCGGCCGAGCGGGTGTCGCTGACCGTGATCACCCCGATCCTGGGCGTTGGGGCGTTGGGGCGTTGGGGCATCGGGTTCATTGGCGTCGCCAATCCGCCTTTCCTCCCGTCTTCTCAAGTAGTCGAACACCCGCGATCTCGAGATCCGGGTCGACGCCCTTCAGCATATCGATCAGCGTGATCGCGGCGACGACGACCGCCGTGTAGGCCTCCATCTCAACCCCCGTCCGATCCTCGGTCCGCGCCTCCGCCTCGATCCTCAAATCGGAGTCTCGTCGGGTAATTCGCACGTTCAGGTGGGTCAGGGGAATCGGATGGCAGAGCGGTATCAGCTCGGAGCAGCGTTTCCCGCCCTGGATCCCTGCGATCTGGGCGACCGTGATCGCGTCGCCCTTCGGCAGGCTGTCGAGAGCAGCGAGATGCGCCGGTTTGAGCCTGACGAAGCCTTCGGCCACGGCTCGCCGAACGGTCCGCTCTTTGCCGGACACGTCCACCATCCGCGGGCTCCCGTCCTCGTTCACATGGCTCAAGCCGCTCATAAGCCGAATTGTGGCACGGAGCGCCACTCAGGTCCCCGGCGCTCGGGTCGCCGGGATGGCACGCGCTTAGCCCAACCCGGCCACGCCGCCGATCAGAGAAAGGAACCGTCTATCGCCGCGCCGCCACATCGCCTCCGCGAGATACGCGCTGCGCACGCCGTGCGCGCACACCAGCAGGTAACGCTCTGCCGAAGGCAGCAGGGATAGGTCGAAACGGGTGCTCGGAAGGTTCAGCGCAGCCTCGAACGGCTGCAAGCGCAACTCGTAGGGTTCGCGGACGTCCACGACGCAATAGTCGGCGAAGTCGATCTCGGAAGCCTCCACTTCGAAACTGGGCGTCGGGTGCTGAATGCCGGGAGCGTGAGATCCGCAAGCCGGGCAGTTGGGATCTCGTGAGATCGCGACGAGCTGCTGCCGGTAATCCACGAGGTTGAGAAGGAGCATGTTGCCGTCCCGCAGCGGCGACGGCATGCCGAGGATCAGCTTAATCGCCTCGGCCGCTTGCAGCGTGCCGAAAACCCCGGGCACCACGCCAAGCACGCCGACCTCCGCGCACGAGCCGACGCAGCCCTCCGCGGGCGTCTCCGGCCAAAGACAGCGAAGGCACGGCGAGCCGGGCTTGATCACCAGAATCTGCCCCTCGTAGCGATAGATGCTGGCCTGGATCAGCGGCTTTCCGGCCTGAACGCAGACGTCGTTGAGCAGGAACTTCGTGCGGAAGTTGTCGGTGCAATCGAGCACCACCTGATAGCCCGCCATGACCTCGGCCGCGTTCGAAGAGGACAACTTGCCGCTATGAGGGATCGCGTCGATATACGGATTCAGCCCCCGAATCCGAGCCGCCGCCGCCTCAGCTTTGGATCGCCCGACGTCGTCCGCTGTATAAACAACCTGCCGATGCAGGTTGCTCTCATCGAGGTTGTCGAATTCGGCGATTCCGATCGTTCCGACTCCTGCCGCCGCGAGATAGAGCAGCGCCGGGCTCCCCAGCCCGCCCGCGCCCACCACCAGCACTCGCGCCGCCCCAAGCTTCGCCTGCCCGGCCTCGCCGACTTCGGCGAGAGAGATCTGGCGCGAGTAATAGGAGCTTGGAGTCTGGGATTGGCAATTCGCGATATCTGGAGTTTGGAATTCGGAATTTGAAGTCACTTCGCCGAAAGCCTCCCCCTCTCTCACCGGAGCCCCTGGTCTCTCCTCTTTCGTCTCTTCCCCCGGAATCTTTTCCCCTTCCGTCCCGATCCAGCCGGAGTCGCCGTCGGCGTAGTGCTCCTTCTTCCAGATCGGGACCCGCTTCTTCACCTCGTCCACGATCCAGCCGCAGGCTTCGAATGCCGCTTTGCGATGGGCCGCCGCGACCTCGACCCGGATCGCGATGTCGCCGATCCGCAAATGCCCGGTCCGGTGAACGCAACTCACGTTGAGAATCGGGAACAGACTCCGCGCCTCGTCCAGCACCTCGTTGCCCGTCTTGATCGCCATCTCGTCGAAGGCTTCGTATTCGAGCGAGCGAACGTCGCGGCCGAGGTTATGGTCGCGAACCCGGCCTTCGAAGACCACGTAGCCGCCCGCCGCGTCCTGTCCCCGGCTCGGCGACGTCTCGATTGTCTCGGAAGCAAGCGAGAAACTCAGCTTCGGCCTCCCCGTCCTTCAAGCCACAAACCACGTGCCCCAAGCCACATCCGCCTCATCCTCCCGCCACCGGTGGAATGAAGACCACCGTGTCGCCGGGACTCAGGGCCGCGTCGAGGGAGCGGAACTGCAGATTCACCGAGGCCCGGACCAGGGAGGGCGGCAAGGCAAAACCGTGCCGGGCCGCGAGTTCCCGATAGAGATCGCCCGCCGTGGCGACCGATGTCTCGATCGTCTCTTCGCCGAGCCCCCGCTGCTCCCGGAAGACGGCATAGTACTGCACCCGAACCTGCATCATCTCTGTTGTCTACGTCCG
>DATJYD010000740.1:0-3612 GCA_035499755.1 Fimbriimonadaceae bacterium | reverse complement strand
AAAACCGCCAACGGTGTTGCGGCGTCCCCCTGAATCCGGCCCGGTAAGTCGCTCTCCGCACCCTCATCATTCCGACCGACGGCACGCCCCAGCGGGCCGGAGCGAACGAGTCTGACCGCAACACCCGCCCGATCCGCAAGGTCAACACCCGCTGCTGGTCAGGATCCCCCACCAGTTCAGGGCTGTCCAAAGCGGGCCGTGAGAGCCGCCCATCGAGCACAGTACTCACGCTCCGTCTCGCCGATTCTGTGCAGCTCACCTGCGGGTTTCCAACTCCCGGATTCGTGCGCGGGCGGTGGAATCCGAGGTCCTTCGCCTGGGAGGCTCGTTCCACTCGCCGCAGGCTTCAGGATGACGGGTTGGGCTGTGCAACGCAATCAAACGGCATCCTAGCGCGGTCCTTGTCGCCGGTCGCTGAAGACACCGAAGCCGACGAGCACGAGCATCGCGGCCGCCACGAGTCCTCCCACCCACCATTCCAAGTTGTCCCAGCGCATCAGCCCGGTCGGAATTAGCACCGCCGGAGAGAGCATGAGCCCGAAGAGGATGAAGAACGTCGCACAGCCGACGGGCGTGGCGAGCTTTTCGACGGCTCCGCTCGGGGGTCTGTCGCTGAAATCGGACATGGGACGCGTGGCCCGCTTCGAGCCTGGCGAGGCTTCCGGAACGAGCAACCCAACCAAGAGGAGCAAGACGCCGCCGCCCACGCCGAGGAAGAATACAGGCCAGGGGAGACCCGATGGATCCGAAAACCGAATCGCGGCGAGAAGGGCCGCAACGATAAGCCCCGTCCTCGTGAGCGAGTTGACCAGACGCCGCATCTCTTGATTATGGAAGTGCTTCCGGGTTGGACCTTCGCTCGCGACCGTAACCGCGGCAGTAACTGACCGATGAAGGCAGCATCGATTCCTCCTCTCATCCTCACTCAGAAATTGTGCGGCGGCGAACTCGACGGGTGCCACCTAGCCCAACGATGAATCCCAGCCGTCCGCGGTCCGCGGAATTGTAGTCTGCTCCTTAGAAAGGGCAAAGCCCACGGCAGAAAGGTGCGCGGATCGTACAATGAAGTCTGAGGTAAAGCCATGCTGCTGCAATTCGTTCTCGCGACTCTGGCTTCCGGCCCGAACTTCCAACTCAGCTTTGAATTCCAAAGCGTGAAGATCAGCGCGCAGGAAGACATGGTCTACCACCGGTTCACGGAGCGGGAGGAATCCGATCCGGCCGCCGGCGCGTCGAGACTAACCATCGTGGGCGACGACGGAACCGTCGTGATGACGATGACCAAGACCGAGTTGGACGTCGTGAGGACGGAGCCGGACGGCACGAGGCAGACTGAGTCGGTCCCCCTTGGGACGGAGTCGCAATGGAAGAAGGCCGCCTATGCGATGATGGGCCCGATGGCCGACGAGATCTTCAAGCTGGCGAAGTCGACGACGAAGGCCCACATCGAGGTTACGAAGGAGACGAAGACGATTGCCGGGGTCCTCTGCCAGAAGAGCGTGACGACCGAAAGCACGGAAGGCCAGCCGACCGAATTCGTCACCTGGAATTGCATCGACCGGCGCTACAAGGACTGGACCCTTCCGTCGCTCGAGACCTACCTCTACGCCGTCGATGGGACCACGCGGAAGCTACTGTCCGCCGAGACGGTTACCTCCGCGACGTTCGGCGCCACCAAGCCGACGCTCGGCCGGTAGCATTCCTGCGCCCCGATCCGAGGACAAGCTAGAGCGGCGCGCGGCTATTGCTCCACCGCGAGCGCCTCGCGGAGGTCGGCGTCGTCGATCATCTTCTCGATCTCTTCCCGGTCGAGGCGGGCAAAGGGGCGGGCGGGCGCATCCGCGATCGCCCACATCAAGTGCGCCCCAACCGCGGCGGCTCGGCAGAGGCTGGGAAGCGATACCTTTTCGAAGGTGTCGCCCACGCTGTGGTAGTAGTGCCCGCCCTGGCCCTCCAGCTTCGCCATCAACGCAAACGTCGGTACGCCCTCGAGCATGAAGGCCTGGTGGTCGCTGTGCAGGCCCGCCTTGTGCTCGTAGTCCGCCTTCATTCCCAGTCCGGCAAGCTGCTCCGCCAAGCCGGAGAGCATCTCGTGCTTCTCCGGCCGGCCCGGCGACCAGAATCCAAACGGATCGCCCGTCATATCGAAATTGAGCAGGCCGCACATGTCGTCCAACTCGCCGGCATGAGCGGCCGCATAGGCCTTGGAGCCGCAGAGGCCAACTTCCTCCGCCGCCCAGAGCACGAAGCGCAGAGTTCGCCGCGGTCGCTTCCCAAGAGCGGATAGAGCATGAGCCATCTCCATCACGATCGCCGAGCCGAGGCCATTGTCGGTCGCCCCTTGCGAAATATCCCAGGAATCAAGGTGCCCGCCGGCCATCACAACCTCTTCCGGCTTCTCGCTTCCCGTGATATCGGCGATCACATTGCGCGCCGTGCCGGTCGAGTTGGAGTTGCGCATGGCGATCCGCACGCTGGGAGTCGTCCCGCCCTGGATCAGCCGCTTCAGACGCTCGCCATCCTCCTGGGAGATGCCCATGCTGGGGATCGGAGCCTCGCCGTAGTAGCATACGCCGGTTCGCGGAAGCCCGCCCGAAGCCGAACTGTAGATCATGAGGCCGGCCGCCCCCGCGTCGACCGACAGCTTCAGCTTCTCGGTCCGATGTAGCGCACGATGCCCGCTCGCCACCCCCTCATCGCATAGCACGATCTTTCCTTTGACCGCGCCTCCGAGCCGCTCAAAGTCGCCTTTCTCCGCGTGGCCGGCGTCGAGCACCTCGGCTTCTCCTTCGAACTTCGACGGTGCATTCCCGTGGGCCATCGCGGTCACCCGCCACTGCGCCGGTTCGAGTACGGCCACTTCCAAAGACCCACGCTCCCAGACCGTCACCGGAAGTTCCTCGAACCGCACGCGATCAAGCCCAAGGCTCGTGAAGTACCTGCGCCCCCACTCTTCGGCCTTGCGGCCGGATTCCGCGCCGCTCGTCCTGCCCCCGACATTGTCGCACAGCCACTGCAGTTCGCTGTAGGCGAGAGGGCGATTCAGACACTCGGCGAGGATGCGATCGGAGATCTCTTGGGGAACGACCATGGCCCGAAGCTTACACCCACGGCACCGGATGCAGTTTCGAACTCCGGCTACTGATCGTTCTGCCACTTCACGTGGCCGTCCGAATAGAGAACCGCCTTGCCGCCCGGCCCCGGCATGTAGCCGAGAACCGTATTCGCGGGGTCCTTGATGTCATTCATGAGCCCGCCGCCATAGGTATACACGAACCCGGCTGAGATGTCCGTGTCCCTGAGATAAGGGTTCAGCAGGCTGTTCAAGTCCTGCTGACTGTTAGGAAACGTCTCGTTGTTGTCGTTGGCGAACATGATCAGCCCAAGGCCGACCTGCTTGGTGCAGGACATCGCCCGCGTTCGCTCGGCGTTCTTGAGCAAAGTGAGGAAGAGGTCTTTCGGCATCGAGACGATCGGCCGGACCATCGCCACGCCTTGGCTAACGTACGCGATTCCGCTCAAGGTCGGCGACAAGGCCGTCGCGGTTACATCGCCCGCGATCATCGCGCGGTTCTTCTTGGAGTCGTCGACCAGCCACGCGGGGTGAAGCTT
>DATJYD010000739.1:0-2200 GCA_035499755.1 Fimbriimonadaceae bacterium | reverse complement strand
GCACGTAATCGATGGGGATGCCGTCGCTGGAGGAAACGGTGGCGGCTTCCATGGCATCGCCGGAGGTCTCGTTGCCGTCGGTCAGGACGACGATGCGCCGAGCCTTCCCGTCGGGGAAGGTGGCGCTGGCGAGGCGGATGGCGCCGGCCAGATCGGTCGCGGAGGCATCGACATGGCTGAGAACCTGGCCGAGATCGCGCCGGCCGCCGGGAGCGGCATCGATCACGGCATCGCGGCCGAAGGCGATCACGCCGGCCTCCTGGTCGGGGCCGAGGTGCCGCAAGGCGCGATCGACGAACTGCTCGGCCCGCGTCTTGTCGGCATCGGAGATCGAGTCCGACCGGTCAAGCAGGAACATCGTGCAGAGGCCGCGGTTGGGGCGGCGCGACTCCGGACCGCCGAGGGCGAAGACGAGGAGCCCGGCCAGCAGAAAGCGCACGAAGAAAGCGAAGCGCTTCCGCCCCTTCGCCATTCCATGCACGTGCCGGAAGCTGAAGACCAGCCCGGCGAGGACGGGAAGGAAGAGCAGAAGGTAGAGGGGATCAGTGAATCTCAACTACTCTCCCGCCATGTTGGATTCCGGTCGGCTTGGACCGTGGAGTCGCGCGACGCCGCGAAAATGCAAGTCCAAATCACGACCGCCTCGCATAGAGCCACCACTCGCCGGCGAGGACGAGCAGGGTGAGGAGGGCGAGCGGACGCCAGAAGTCGGCGAAGCGGACGGGCGCAATCTGAGCCTTGACCTGCCCCCCGCCTAGCTGGATGTCCTTGTTCGGCGCGATATCCGACTTCCGATCGCTGCGCAGGTAGGCGTACACCGGCTTCTGCTTGCCGTCGACGGTCAACGTGTATTTGCCGATCCGGCGGACGTCGCGAATCACGACCGAGCCGCCGATCGGCTTGGACTGGGTCGTGTGGCCGTCAGGATCTTGAAGCGACACCGGCGAGAACGTGGAAAGAGAGAACGGCGCGCCCGCTTGGACCGAGAGCATGTTGGCGGACTCCTGCCCGCCCAGGTAATCGAGGCAGTTGCCAATGAAGATCGGAAAGGATACTTGGAGGGGAAAATCGGATTGGAGCGGCTGAAAACTCACGTAGACCTGCTTCAGGCCGCCGGACTGATTCGTGACGACCAGCGGCCCTCGATCCGACCTCGCGACGATCTCGGCGGTCGCCTTCGGCTTCACAGCCTGGGCCGATTCGATGTACAGGCCGTCGAGGTCCACGTCGGCCATGAGCGGCCGGTGCTCCGAAGAAACGAAGCGCGGACCGCTGATCGATCCCTGCTCCGACACCGGCGAATTGGGACCGGCGGCGCCGAAAGTGAGCACGCCGCGAGCCTTCACGGGCTTTTCCTGGACCCCGTCGAAAACGACGATATCATAACGGCTCGTGTCGACGGGAAGGGACGAGGCGCGATCGAGCGAGACGCGCGGATCGAGCACCAGCGCTCGCTCGAGGAACGGATCGCCGGAGCTTACGAGCAAGACATGCAACGTCGAGCCGGGATCGACGAGGGTGACCGCGTAGTTGTCGGCGGGAAGCTCGTCTTCCGGCGCATCTAGCTTGGCTTCGAAGACTTTGATCGAAGGCGCGACGTTGAGCGTCTTGCCCCATTGAACTCCCTGCTTGATCGAGGCCTTCTCCGAGTCAATCACCTTGCCGTCGCCGAAGAGGGTGACGGTCGCCGCCATCTCGTCCAGCCCGTAGTTTCGGATGCCCACGTAGAGCTGGCGGCCGTTAGGGGTTTCGGCGGTGCCGAGCGCGGAGATTGCGAGATTGCGCCGTCCGCTGCCGATCTGCTGGAACACCACGGCCGCCTTGCCCGCGGAAAAGTCCTTGATCGGTTCAAAGCACCCGTCGCTCATGAGCACGATGCGAGCGCCCGGCTGACTCCCGACGAGGGCGGCCGCGAGGCGCATGGCCTCACCGACGTCCGATTCGGCGTCATAGCGCTGCAGATTGTCGAGCGCGACCAACTCCTTCGACGGATCGCTCGACATCGGGAAGATGACGCGGGGGCTCGGCCCGGCTTCGATCAGAGCGATGCGGTCGGTCGGCTTGGCGCTCTTGATCGTGTCGATCACGAGGCGTTTCGCTTCGTCGAAGCGCGTCGGCTTGATGTCGGTCGCGCCCATGCTCGCCCCGGCGTCTACGACAAGGACGGTCACGTCGCCGGCGAGACCGTGCTGTTTAGCTT
>DATJYD010000738.1:0-3058 GCA_035499755.1 Fimbriimonadaceae bacterium | reverse complement strand
AAAGCGCGCCACTTGAACGGCAACGAACGAATAGTCGCCGGGGCCCTCGATCAGTTCGAAGACGGGCGCCTTTAGCTTTGCGATATCGGAAACGACGATCTTTCGCGCGAGGCGCTGCATCTCCGGACCTCCAAATTGCATCACCCCCGACCGCATGACCGAGGGGTCGCGACTCTCGTAGATCGTCCGAAGCACTGTCTCCGCCCGTTTCGGGCCGAGCAAGGGCAGCAGTCTGGATGCCTCGTCTCGAACGTCTCCCTCGGGGCCCTTGGATTCTTCGAGAATCGTCTTCTCGACGAGATCGAGATTGCCGGTCCGGACCGCCAAAGGAATGATCCCGCTCGACGTTGGATCACTCAAGGGAAAGGTCGCTTCCGCGGAGGCGCGGGCGATCTCCTTATGCCGCTTGTCCAAATAGCTGAGGACGGCCGCGTCATTCCCGAGGAGGTCGTTCATAAGCGCGATAACCGGAGCGGTGGGAGCAGGAGGGAGCTTGGTCAGCCCCTCCCGGATCGCCGGCCACGCCTCGGGTTCAGGCAGAGCTTTCATCACGTCGGCCCAGCCGTTCGGTTGGCCGGTGTTCTCTGGCTGCGCCGGTACCCGTGATTCCCAATCCCGCACGAGGCTTACCCAGGCCGCCGCCGCCGCCTTCGGGGCGAGAGATGACAGCTTGTATCGAAGCGCATCCGATTCCGCGGCGATACCGCTTGCCGGATTCCCGCCCTTCGCCCCCGGCAGCGGCGTCTTCAACTCTCTCAAGACTCTATCCGCGCCGAGAAGCTGCTGGCCATAGCCACGTGAAGACTGAAGGACCAGGGGATTGGAGGATTGCGGGATCGAGTGCACGGAGGCTCGCGGTCCCAGGGCCAGGAAAAGCAGCGGAATGATCATTCGAATGGGAACCCCGTATGATGGAACAGCGCGGCGATGGAGCGGATGTCGCTCGACTTGGAGACCAGGTCGCCGATGAAGCGATCGCCCTGTCTCAGCCTTTCGAAATGGGGCCAGTCGATCGTTCGCCTTTCCGGCGCGACCGTGTGCAAAGGGAAGATCGACCGGTCGTCCACCGTCGGAAGACCATCCATCCGGCTCCGCAGCGTGCGGTACGCGGCGGCGAGGTCGGACACCGATCCCAGCTCGGGCGCCGAATAGGACTGGTCGAACGGGTCGATACCGATCGCCTTCAACGCGTACTGCTGGGCCTTCTCCGGGCTTGCCCCGCCGAACTTGGAGATATCCGCCAGTTCGTCCCAAGCCAAGTAGAACTTCGGATCGATGGCGACCGCCCTTTCGAGATCCGCGATGGCCTGCCGCCGGCTCTCCTGCCAGGCGTAATCGACGCCCCGAGCATAGTAAAGGCAGGCGTCCTTGGGGTGCTTCTTGATGCAGGCATTCAGGACGTCCCGCGAACGTCCGGACCAGGGCCACGGATACAGAATGGATCGAAACGCGTCCGGCCCCGGGGAGTTCTCACCAATGGCGGAAGCCAGGTTTTCGATCGCTTTCTCCCGATGGCTGTCGGCTTGAGCATGCCGGCACTCCTTGTCGAGGCACTCGGCCAGTTGCGCTTGGATCGCGGCATCGTCGGGACAGATCGCGGCGGCTCGACTGAGAAGGGCCTCGGCTTCGGGAAAGACATCGGACTCGCTCAAGTCGCGCGCTCGCGCTGCGAAACCGACGGCCTCGACAAGATCCGCGCAGCGACGAGCGCCCGCCTCGTCGCCGCGCTTCTTCAGGATCTGGGCGAGGAGGCCGTTCAGCTTCAAGCGATATGCATAGCCGTCGGCTGGGTCGAGAGCCATCGCCTCGCGGAGGCACGCTTCGGCATCCCGAAGCCGCCCAAGACGAAACAGAAGATCGCCTTTCCAAAGGATTGGATTCGCGTTCAACGGATGAGCGCGGATGAGATCCTCGTAGATCGGCAGCGCGGACGCTCCGCCGACCTGGTTAAGCAGTTCGTAAGGCGGGAACGAGTGACTCTGAAGCATCAACCCGTTCCGCAAGGTCCGAAGAGCAAGATCTCGCTGCCCGGTCTTGGCGAACGCCCATGCCGCATAAAAGCTGGTCGGAGGATTCTCCGAGCGATCCTCAGAGTATCCGATGGGGCTCGAATCGATCTTCGCGACGTCGTCACCGGGCCAAGAGGGGAAGTCCCGGAGCAGCGTCAAGATGTCTTTCGGCCGGCTTGCTCGGTAGTAGATCTCGCAGAGCTCCCCCGCGACCGCGGACTGGTAGTTGGGGTTGTCCGCGTTCTTCCGCGCCGAGAGGATTTCGAGCCGCTCCAGATCCGCGAACCGGCCTTCATCGAGGTAGGTGCGGAACAGGTCGCCATCCACGTACGTTTGGTTGCCCTCGCTCGCGTACTGAATCCCCCTTCGGATAAGACCCGCGTCGCGAGATGCGAGCCCGATCTTGAGGGCAAGGTAGGAAGGATCGTACTCGTCGTTCGCGAAGGGGTCGTTGACGCGCGGTCGCGGAAGCTTCTTGACCTTCTCAACCAGGTCCATATCGGCCGCCACCGCCTTCAGATCGCCGGTCCGGCAATGGAGGTCGATGATTTGGCCGAGAATCGCGAGCTTGGCCTTCCTCGATACGCCGGACGCCGAGAGCCTTGCTTCGAGCCGGTTGAGGGCCCCGCGGATATTTCCGCACGCGATCGCCGCACTCGTGTAGAGGTCCGATAGGTCATGGGTGGGGAGCTTCGCCTGGACGGCAGCGACCGTTTGGTCCAGGTTCTTGGGCGCAGTTCCCCACTCGTCCGGCGGAATCTGCTCGGGCTCCTGATCCTGGCTCAAGAGCTTCGCCGCGGGATCGGCCTTGCCGGCCAAGAGCAGCCCGCGAACATAGGTGCGGGTGACCTCGCCCGGTACGTCGCCCTTGCTCAGGAGGCTGGCAAATCCGTAGTGGCCGACCAGCTTGTCGATGTAGGGCTGGTCATCCCATCCGCCCCCCTGCAGCCACACCGGCTTCGGCAAGTCCGCGAGATGGTTCAGCACCACCTGCTCGGCGAGCTTGCGGTCTCGGGTATTTCGAAAGTAGAGGTTGCCACCGGACTGCT
>DATJYD010000737.1:0-2448 GCA_035499755.1 Fimbriimonadaceae bacterium | reverse complement strand
AAACAAGTCGAGAAGAACAGCGAGGAAGTCTTGGATGACGGTCGTGTTCAGCACGTAGCAGACCTGCTGGCCCTCCTTTCGGGAGGTGACCAGACCGGCATTGCGCAGTACGCTGAAGTGGTGCGACATGCTCGGCGCAGTGATGTCGAAGTGCTTCGCCAGTTCGCCCGCCGTCATCTCGCCCGACCCGAGCAAACGGAGGATTCTCCTCCGAGTCGGATCCGCGATCGCCCTAAAGACCACGTCGTTCATTTCTTAGACATTTAGCCAATCGTCTAAATAAACGCAAGCAGTGCAGAGCGGGTTGCAGTGGATTGGGCAGCATTTGGGCCCTATTCCGGAAAAATGGCGCGGAACGGCTATCGGGGCCTTCGCCCTAACCCGAGCAATCAATGGGCGATGTCGCGCCGAGCGTAGGCACCTTCGAAGGCCACCGCAGCGACGCCGGAATAGGCGAGCGCCCGGGCTTTTTCCACGTCCGGAGCCGCCGCCGAAACCGCGAGCACTCTCCCGCCACTTGTCACCAGGGCTCCATCCTTGATCGCCGTCCCCGCGTGGAATACACGCACCCCGTCGGGCAAATCGCCCATCGAGACCGCCTTGCCTTTGGCATAGCTTCCGGGATAGCCGCCGCTCGCCACCACGACCGACACCGCGGCATTCTCCAGAACTTCGATGGCAGGGATGGGCTCGCCTTTCGCGCAAGCGAGAAGGGCAGCCGCGAAGCCGCCGCCGAGACGCAATACCAGGCTTTGGATCTCGGGATCCCCGAAGCGAACGTTGAACTCCAGGCAATAGGATGAGCCCTCGTGAACCAGCATCCCCGAATAGAGCACGCCTCGATAGGTGATTCCGCGGGCCCGCAAGGCGCTGAGGACCGGACGAACGACCTCATCTTCCGTCCGCCGGACCATCTCCGGCGTGATCCAGGGCACCGGCGAATACGAGCCCATTCCTCCCGTATTCGGCCCCCGGTCGCCGTCGAGCGCTCGCTTGAAATCCTGGGCTGCAGGCAGGCTGAGAATCTCTCCCCCGTCGGAGCAGAGGGTCAGCAGGCTGAATTCGGGGCCGCTGAGCCGGTCCTCGATCACGATCGTAGCGCCCGCGTCCCCGAATTCCTCGTCCACGAGCATCGCGTCGACTGCCTCGTGCGCTTCCCGAGCGTTGTCCGTGACGATTACGCCCTTCCCAAGCGCCGCTCCGCTCGCCTTCACCACCAATCTGCCGGGACGGCTATCGACGTAGGCGTGGGCGGAAACCGGATCCTCGAACACTTCGAAAGCCGCGGTTCTCACGCCGGCTTCCTTCATGAGATCCTTCGAGAAGGCCTTCGACCCCTCGAGTTGAGCCCCCTTCGCTCCCGGACCGAAGACGGGAATCCCGCACGAGCGGATCGCATCCCCAAGTCCCGCGATCAGCGGATCCTCGGGACCGACCACTACCAGATCGACCTGCTCGCCCTGGGCGAGAGCGACCATATTGTCGTGGTCAGACGCGGAAACGGGAAAACAGCAAGCCCACTCCCGTATGCCTGGATTTCCCGGCGCGGCGATCACCGACGCCTCTTGGGACAGCTTCCACGCGAGCGCGTGTTCGCGCCCTCCAGACCCGACGACGAGGATCTTCATGCTAGCTCGACAATCTCCGCAGTTCCGCTTCAAATGACGGGAAACTCGTGCCGATCGCTTCCGCGCCGACGATCTCCGTCGTCCCATCCGCGACCAGGCCGGCGATCGCGAAGGCCATGGCGATCCGATGATCGAGCTGAGCTTCGATCGTCGCTCCATGCAAAGCCGTCGGACCCGTGATGGCGAGTCCGTCCTCGAACGTCTCAATCTCGGCGCCCATGGCCCGCAGGCCTCGCGCCGTCAGCTCGATCCGGTCGCTCTCCTTGACCCGCAGCTCCTTCGCATCTCGAATCACGGTCGTCCCCTCGCATTGAGTGGCGAGAACGCAGAGCGCGGGGATCTCATCGATCAGCCTCGGCACCAAGCCACCTCCGATTTCGAACGCGCGCAGATCTCGCGCGCTCTCGATGCGGATGTTAGCGACCGGTTCGCCAAGCTCCACCCATTCGTGCTCGTACTTGGGCTCGGCTCCCGCCACCGTCAGGACGTCGAGGATTCCCGTCCGCGTGGGGTTGATTCCCAGCTCTTCGAAATCGACTTCCGAGCCATCGAGCATCGAGGCCGCGACCATGAAGAAGGCCGCGCCGGAAATGTCGCCGGGGACCAGGAACTCGAATCCAACTGGCCTCGCGGGGCCGTCGACCGCGGAAATGAACTCGTTGTTCTTCGTCTGAGTTACGGGCACTCCGAGGGCGCTCAGCATCCGCTCCGTGTGGTCACGACTCAAGAACGGCTCCAGCACCATCGTGCGGCCGTGCGCGCGAAGACCGGCGAGCAGAATCGCGCTCTTGACCTGCGCGCTTGCGACGGGCGAGTCATA
>DATJYD010000736.1:0-6753 GCA_035499755.1 Fimbriimonadaceae bacterium | reverse complement strand
CCCCCAATCCTCCAATCCTCCAATCCTCCATTCCTCGGCCGTCTCGCCTCATAACCCTCCGCACCAAGGGCCGAGGCGATTTCGCCAACCAAACCTGGCTCATCGACTCCCGCGGAGTCGACGACTACCAACTCATCGCCCACGGCCCCGACATCAGCATGGAATCCTGGTCCCGCGACGAAGCCATCCTCGCCCCCCTCCGCGACTCCCCCACTCCCATGACCGCGCGGCAGATTGCCGACGTCACGGGTATCCACGAGAAGACGGTTTCCAACCACATGACGGGGCTAGTTCGCGCGGGCAAAGCGGTGGTCGTGGGGAAGACCGGTAAGGCGCCGCTTTACGTGCTCAACTAGTGCTGGGAGCGCCGAATTCATTCGGCTCCGGGCGCGAAGCTCCGTCGCAGGGCCGCCCGCACCAACCATCTGGCACGGGGAGGCTCGCACGATCCACACAAGAGAGGAATGAGGACAGCCCGATGGCGAGTTCGCTTGCTCAGGAGCGCAGGCAAAGCGGTGCCGGGCCGCCGCGCATTTCAAAGCGGTCTTCCGCCCGTCGTGTTTTCTTCCTCCCTATAGAGGCACCCACTTCGGGAGGAAGAAAACCTCCTGTCAGCCCACCCGCGCTAAAGGCCCTTGGCAAGGCGGCTGAAGTTCTCCTTGTCGACCGCCCGCATGAGGCATTCCTCGTACGAGCAGTTGCCGGCTCGGAAATGGACGGCGAGGGACGAGTCCATGGTCTGCATGCCGACCTGGGCGTTGGTCTCGATCACGCTGTACATCTGGTGAGTCTTGCCTTCGCGGATCAGGTTCTTGATCGCGGCCGTGCCGAGCATGATCTCCAGCGACGCGCATCGGCCGCCGCCGAGCTTCGGCAGTAGCTGCTGCGAGATAACCGCTTCCAGCGTATTGCCGAGCAGCACCCGGATCTGGTCCTGCTGGTCGCTCGGGAAGACGTCGATGATACGGTCGATCGTAGACGGCGCGTTGCGCGTATGCAGAGTGCCGAAGACGAGGTGACCGGTTTCGGCAAGGGTCAGCGCCGCCTCGATCGTCTCCAGGTCGCGAAGCTCGCCGACCAGGATAATGTCCGGGTCCTCGCGCAAGACCGCCCGTAGGGCGTTGTGGAACGAGAACGTGTCCGCGTGCATCTCGCGCTGGTTGACCATGCACTTCTTGTGGTTGTGCAGGTACTCGATCGGATCCTCGATAGTCAGAATGTGCGATGTCCGGTTGTCGTTGATGTCGTCGATCATGGAGGCGATCGTCGTCGATTTTCCGGAGCCGGTCGGGCCGGTGACCAGGATGAGCCCGCTCGTGCGCTTGGAGACGTCGCGAACGACTCCCGGCAGGCCGAGCTGCTCGAAAGAGGGGATCTTGGTCGGGATGACGCGCAGAGCGCCCGTCACCGAGCCGCGCTGCACATAGACGTTGAACCGGAACCGGGCCAGCCCCTTGACGCTGTAGGCGAAGTCGAGTTCGTGGGTCTCCTCGAATTTCTGGAGCTGCTCCTCGGTCAGGGTGTCATAGACGAGGCGACGCGTGTCCTGGGGGACGAGGACAGTGAAGGGAAGAGGCGTCAACTCGCCGTCCAGCCGCATCATCGGAGGAAGGCCGACGGTCAGGTGGATGTCGGAGGCTTTGCGCTCGATCGCCAGGCGGAGAATGTCGTCGATATGGCAGCCTGAGATTGCTTGGGCATCGGCTTCGAGCTGAGCCGCGACCGGCTTGCCACTCGGATCGTGGTTGAAGCGGCCGTCGTCGAGCTCTATCTTGTGGACATCCTCGGGGACGAAGACGGGCCGGTAATGGGCCTGCGGGTCCTCCTCATCCTCGAAGGCCTTGAGGACCTCGGTTACCTCGGCCGGGTTCTCCACCGGCTGCAGGGCCGCGCTCCCGTCGGTCGGGAAGTCCTTCTTCGGCTGTTCGTCGCCAAGCACCTTGTTCCAGTTAAATCCGTCGGGCATATCACTTCGCTTATTCCATGAATCGCCGGGTGGGCATACGGCAGTGTTCCGGGCTTGGGCGCCCACCGCCCACGCCACCCTACGCCAGGTGCAATTGGCCGGCGGCGATGGCGCCGATGCCTTGTTCGAGCATCATATCGACCTTCTCGGCCGGGACGGCGAGGAGGTCGAGTGCCCACTGGGGCATCCGGGCCGGCTCATCCTCGCCCGGGTTGTCCTGACGGAACCGGGAGATCCTCGCGATCTCGGTCGAAACCGCGGTGCACGCGCGCTCCGCCCCGCTGGGATCGTCTTCCTTGGGAGGCGTCATATAGGACAGGCCGGAGAGCAGGGCCGGCGGAAAGCCCCAGCGCTCCGACGCCGCGACCGCCGCTTCGACGTGGTCGCAGCCGAACACCCGCATCTCGGCGATCAACTCAGGCACGTCGTTGGCCATGATCTGCTCGACCTGCTCGTAGTTTCCGTTTCCAAAGCGGTCGAGGAGGGTCTTGCCGATCCAATGCAGGAGCCCGCAGGTGTAGCAATCGTCGGGCTGGGCCTTGCGGGAGAAATAGGCGAGCCACTTGCAGCAGACCGCGGTGTCGACCGAGTGATGCCACCACGCCCTGCGGCGGAGCGACTCCTTATCGTTCTTGCCGACAAACATGTCGTAGGCGCCGACGGTCATCGCCAGATTCCGAACCGCCCGGAAGCCCAGGAAGAGCACGGCCTCTCGGATTGAGGTCACCCGGCGAGGCAGACCAAAGAAGGCCGAGTTGGCAAGGGTCAGAACCTTGCTGCTGAATCCGGGGTCGACGATGATGGCGCGTTCGAGTTCGAGAGGAGCTGCGTCTTCCGACGACGACACTTCCAGGACTTTGAAGACGACATGGGGAAGCACGGCCATTCCGTCGACCTTCTCGAGTAGAGAGGCGATCGGATCGTCGATTCCATCAATGGGTAGGGCACTCATGGTCTATTAAGGGGAAAGAGACGTTGGGGCTTGGGGCGTCTGGCATCCTTATGCATACAGCACCCGCAGGATCTCGTCGACGCTGGTGACTCCGTTGAGCACTTTCAGGACGGCGTCCATTTGGAGGGTCCGCATGCCGTTTTCAAGCGCCAGCTTCCGCAGAATGTGGCTTGGCGAGCGCTCGAGGATCTTGTCGCGGATCGGGTCGTTGAAGAGCATTAACTCGTGCACGCCGGTCCGGCCGCGATAGCCGGTGTGCTTGCACTTGTCGCAGCCTTTGCCCCGGTAAAGCGTGACGTCGTCGCCGAGGCCCTCAGGCAAGGGAAGGCCGTACCGGACGAGCTCCTGCCGGGGCGCCGTGTACTCCTGTTTGCAGCTCGAACAGATCTGGCGCACAAGCCTCTGGGCGAGAACGCCGATGACCGAGGAGGAAATCAGGAACGGCTCGACGTCCATATCGATCAAGCGGGTGGGCGCGGAGGGCGCGTCGTTCGTGTGCAGAGTCGACAGGACGAGGTGGCCGGTCAAGGCGGCCTCCATCGCGATCGTCGCGGTTTCCTGGTCGCGCATTTCGCCGACCATGATAATGTCCGGGTCCTGGCGCAGCATGGCGCGAAGGCCGGCCGCGAAGGTCATCCCCGCCTTCACGTTGACGCCGCACTGGTTGATTCCGGAGAGCTCGTACTCGACCGGGTCTTCGATCGTGATGATGTTCCGCTCGCCGGTGTTGAGCTTGTTCAGAATCGAATATAGAGTCGTTGATTTGCCGGAGCCGGTGGGGCCGGTGACGAGGATGATGCCGTAGTTCTTCGAGCACATGTCCTCGATCTCGCCGAGGTTCTGGGGCAGGAAACCGAGCTTGGCGAGGCCGACGTTGATGCCGCCCTTGTCGAGAACGCGCATAACGATCTTCTCGCCGTAGACGACCGGGAGGGTCGAGACACGGAAGTCGTACTCCTTGCCTCCGATCACGGCGCTGATGCGGTTGTCCTGGGGCGCCCGCTTCTCCGCGATGTCCATCTCGGACATGATCTTCATGCGGCTGGTCAGCGGCGCGACGACCTTGCGCGGCAGCTTCATCGCGTCCTGGAGGACGCCGTCGACGCGGTACCGAACGCGGATCCCGTCCTTCTGCGGCTCGACGTGGATGTCGCTCGCCTTGTCGGTGATGGCCTGGCTGATAATGAGGTTGGCGAGGCGAATGATGGGCGCGTCCTCGCCCATCTCACGCAGCTCGGCTTCGCTGAGGTCCTCGTCCTCTTTCCCGGCAAGCTCGACCTCGCCGTTGAAGTCCTTCATCACGCCGGCGAGCGCGTCGTTGACGTTGATGTCGACCTTGTAGTAGTTGTTGAGGGCGGCGTGGATGTCTTCCTCGACCGCGATCATCGGCTCGATTTCATGGCCGGTGGCGAGCCGCAGCTCGTCGATCACGAAGATGTCGAGGGGGTTGACCATCGCGACGACCAGGCGGTTCTCCTGGCGTTCGATGGGGAAGCACTTGCATCGCTTGGCGATTCCGGGGGAAATGAGCTTCAGGATATCGTCGTGGACCCCGATATCCCCCATGTCGATGAAGGGAACGCCCCACACTTTGCCGAGGCAGCGGACGCGGTCGCGCTCGCTGATGAGCCCCATCGTGACGAGCACACGTCCGATCGGATCTGAGCCGCCCGACTCCTTCTGCTTGGAGGTGGCTACTTGGAGCTGTTCCGCGCTGATTAGCCCTTCAGCGACAAAATATTCGCCCGTTAACATCGCATTTGCCAGAGGAGGGTCGTGCCGAGGGTTGTCAGCCCTTCGTTGTTCGCGGATCGACGATCCGCGACAGCCTTCTTCGCGGTGCCACCGCCCTCCACCGCATCCTTTCCATCGGCAGGGTTGCCGGGCCCTGGTAACCGTGCTGTCGGCGGTTCAAACCAGGCACCGACACTAGCTGGTCGTGCGACTAGCTGGAAGGGATGCCGGGGCCCGTGGTTGTGCCGCCTTCAGCGGCTCCTATTCACGTAAAAGACTCCCGAGGATTCACGGAGGCATGGAGAGCATGCGGAGACAGATCGAAGGATCTGCTTGGAACCGGGCCCTGCGACAGGTTCGCGGGGCCCCTGGGGTCGAGAAACGCGCGACGCGAAGCTCGCAGGTGGTGAAGCGTTTCCCATACCCCTCACCCGGTAAGCTATCCCTTCTTCAAAAGGGAGGCAGTGCGGAGCGTATGACCGAAGTGATCATGCCCAAGATGGGCGACGGGATGGAGGAAGGCACTCTGCTCGAGTGGCTCAAGAAAGAGGGCGACGCGGTGAAGGCGGGCGACGTGCTCGGCACGATCCAGACCGACAAGGCGACGCTGGAGCTGGAGGCGCCGGGCGCCGGCGTGCTCAGCGGCATCCTCATTCAGAACGGCGAGACGGTGCCGGTCGGGCGGCCGATTGCGGCGTTGCTCAAAGAAGGCGAGAACCTGCCCGGAAACTGGAAGTCGGGCGCGGCGGAAGCCACCGCCCAGCCTGTCGAGCCGAACGGCGCGGCAACCGAGCAAGCAGCCCCGAACGGCGCGGCCTCGGAGCCGGCTGCACCCGCTCCTGAGCCGGCGGTTTCGGAAGGGCGCGTCAAGGCCAGCCCCTTGGCTCGCCGTATCGCCTCAGAAAGGGGCGTCGATCTCGCCTCCGTGACCGGCTCTGGGCCGGGAGGCCGGATCGTCGAGCGGGACGTGCTCGCCGCCAAGCCCGGCGCGACCCCCGCCGCTACGAAAGCCGCGCCCTACGTGGCGCAGGCGAGCGACGAGGTCATGAACCTAAACCGGCTGCGCCAACTGACCGCCCAGCGCACGGCTCAGTCCAAGCAGCAAGTGCCGCACTTCTACGTCACCGTCGAGGTCGATGTCGAACGGATCGGCCAACTTCGGGCGATGTTTGAGGAGGAGGAAAGCGGCAAGGTCAGCATCAACGACTTCGTCGTGAAGGCCTGCGCGCTCGCTCTTCGAGATATGCCGGAGGTCAACGCCACATTCACCTCCGCGACGACCGTGACGAAGCTTGGCGCGGTCAATGTCGGAATCGCGGTCGCCATCGAAGAGGGCCTGACCGTCGCGGTCGTGCGGGATGCGGACCGGCTGTCCTTGCGGCAGATCGCGGCGAAGTCGAAGGAGCTCGTCGGCAAGGCGAAAGAGAACAAGCTCACGATGGAGGAATTGACCGGCTCGACCTTCTCGATCTCGAACATGGGCATGCTTGACGTCGACAACTTCATCGCGATCGTCAACCAGCCGAACAGCGCGATCGTGGCGATCTCGACGGCGCGCAAGAAAGTCGTGGTCGGCGAGAACGATGAGATCGAGATCCGGCAGCGCATGAACGTCTCAGCCTCATTCGATCACCGGGTGGTCGACGGGGCGATCGGGGCGAGGTTCATCAACGTCGTTAAGAGCTATCTCGAAAACCCGACGCGTCTTCTCGGGTAGGAGGGCCAGTTGGGCGGCCCGTCTCGTAGGTCCCTGGGTCCCGAGGCGCCTGGGGCCGATTCTATCTCAAAGTTCGGCCGCCCCCAGGCAAGGTCAGGTAACGTCGGTGGGATCAGGGGCGGCACTTCGCACGTCCAATCCTCCAATTCTCCAGGTTTCAGCTCCCATGTCTACGCGCTCATTCCTCATCCCCTCGCCGCTGTCTCAATATGTCTCCGAAAACTGGGTCGACGAACCTGAGGTTCTGCAAGAGCTTCGCGCAGAGACCGCGACGAGGGAGAATTCGGACCTCCAGATCAGCCCCGAGCAAGGCCAATTCCTGACCGTTCTCGTCAAGGCGATCGGGGCGAAGCGCACGCTCGATATCGGGGTCTTCACCGGGTA
>DATJYD010000735.1:0-8148 GCA_035499755.1 Fimbriimonadaceae bacterium | reverse complement strand
TAGGGCAGTTTGTCCGTCCAATCGCCCGCGCTCATCGAGTAGCCGTGGAAGACGACGACCGCGCCTTTCGCTTTACCTCTCGGGGCGATCATCTTGGCGTGCTGCCGGGCCCCGCGGACGCCCGTGAACCACAGGTCTCGGCAGTCCGCGAAGCCGCAGGAGAAGGCGGAGCCCTCTTCTTGGATGTTGGGATTCACAGCGTCCAACTCGGCGAGGGCGTCGGCCCAATAGGAATCGAAGTCGGCCGGCTTTGGATTCCGGCCCTGGTAGCGCCGCAGCTCTTCCAGCGGCATGTCGATCAATGGCATCAACTTGGAGACGATGGAGAGGAGGGAGATGATGGAGCTGAAGTCGGTATGGAGGTGGTGAGGTGGTGAGCGGAGGCGGTGGACTGCTGCTCCCGCAGGGAGGATGAGGCGCCGAAACCACCTTCCAGCTTAGCGACCGACGTGCGGCGGGCGAAGTCGTCGGGAAGCTTGGCGACCGCATACACGTTCACGAGCAGGAGGAGCATCGCCATCGCCGCAACTGCGACGGCTCCGCGATTGCGCAGGAGCACAAAGCAACCCACCGAAAGAGCGATCGCGATGGGCCCAATCGCCGGATACAAATAGCGCCCCTGGCCCTGGAAGTACTGCATGTTGAAGCGGATAAAGAGCAGCATGACGATCGCGAGAAAGGCCGCGTTCAAGAGCTGCACCGGTCGCGCCTCCTTCCATTCCGGCAGAAAGAAGCTGCCAAGCCACGCCAGAAACAGGATCAGGCTGATCGCGAGCAGAACGCGATAGGCGATGTTCGGAGGCTCCTGCGGCGTTCGCAGGCTTTGGTAGGGAGAGCCGTTTTCGTTCAGCCAAATGTCCATGTAGCCGAAGACCCCGAAGAACGAGCGGGCCGTCCACCAACCGACCCAATCCCGCCAATACTGAACCTGGGGATTAGCCTCGATGCCGAGGCGTTGGTCTTCGTATTCGATCTGGGCGACCTGATCGACCTTTTGACGAGACCCCGTGAACGCCTGGTTGAACGCCTTCAGGGCCAAGGGATCGCCGTAGAGCCTCTGATTTCGAATCAGCCAGGGCCCGGCCAGAACGAGAACGAGGAAAAGAGCGATCGCCGCCATCCCGTAGGTGGGTCGTCTCTTTTGGGGCAGGAGAATGGCGAGCAACAGGATGGGAAGCAGTGCGACCGCGGTCGTCTTCGTCAAAATCCCGAGCCCGGCGAGAACCCCGGCGAGGATCGCCAGCTTCATCGACCACCCCTGGCGCACGGCGAGCGCGCAGACCGCCAAGGTCCAGGTACAGATCGCGAAGAGCAGGGGATCGTTGCTGATCGCTCCGCTGAGCGCGCAGTTCATGGGTAGAAACGCGGTGATCGCGCAGGCGCCGAGAGCGACGTCGAAGCGGCCGAGACCCCAGACGCCCAACGCGTATACGCCGAGGACGGTCAGGGCGCCGAAGAGGGCGTTGAGCCAGCGCAGGCGCGCGGCGACGGGATCTTCGACGCTGGAGATTCCGAGAATCTTTGCAAATCCGGCTTCGGCGAGATAGAAGAGAGGCGGCTGATGGTCCTCGTAATGCTCGCCCGCATTGGGACCCCCCGGAGCGAAAACGGGAAAGCCGTTGCTGTCGAGCAGGGTCTGGATGTAGTTCGCATGCTGGCGCTCGTCCGGCGCCCCGATATCGGGCGCCTGCGTGCCGCCGTAGATGAGAATTCGGCCGGGAGTCCGGTACGGGGTTTCGCTCGCGTAGACGATCGCGAAGACCGCGTGGACGATGGCGATCAGGAGGGCGACGAAGAGAGCGCCTCGGGCGTTTTTCATAGCGGGTCAGTCCCAAGGCTGCTGTTCCGCGACATGTATGCGAGAAAACACGATGTCATTTAGGGCTATTCGTTGATCTTAGCAGGAGATGTGACTATCGACGAACTCAGGGCAGAACATGGCCCGAATGGCGACCCCGGCAGGCGTTCGCTTGCGAACCGGCCGATGAATCGCACGCCATTCGCGAAAAAGAGCGATAATTACAATTGGGATCCGATAGATTCCCTTGCAAGGAGAACCTTATGCGCAGACTCATCGCAATTGGCGTTGCGGCGGGCCTCGCGGGCTGGGTGATCGCTCAGGTGAGCGGCACCGACATGCTCGCAGGCTACGCCAAGTCGCTCAACAGCGCGAAGAGCCTGAGCGCGACGTTGACGATTCAGAAGGTCATGGGCGGCTCTTACACCGAAACGGTGGATCTGGCCAAGCCCAACAAGGCCCGAATCGACACGCCGACTCAGCTCGTAGTCGCTGACGGAACGACCATTACCACCTACGATAAGAAGGCCAACACCTTTTTCAAGAAACCGGAAACGGATGCGGACCTGAAGGCCCAGTTCACACCTGACGAGCTGAGCATGTTCGGCCCGTTCTTCGATGCCGGTTTCTTCAAGGATAAAGTCGTCACCTCGAAGGCGGCCGGGCAGAAGACGTTCAAGGGCACGAGTTACAACGTCGTCCTCGCCAATCTCGATAACAAGAACAAGAAGACGGTCAGCTTCTATCTCGACCCCAATGACAAGCTCGCGAAGGTCGGGGAGTACGTCCTGAACGACGCGGGCGTAACCGACACGATGCTCGTGATGGCCAAGAACTACTCGGTGGATGGGACGCAGAAGGATGACACCTTCGCGTTCGTCGCACCGGACGGCGCTCACGAACTAACTGCCGAGGAAATGAACGCAGGGAAGTGGTACGAGAACCTGGCGGATGCGGAAGCGGCGGCAAAGGCCACGAACCGGCCGATCCTCGTCGACTTCTACGCAGATTGGTGACACTGGTGCCACCAGCTGGAACAGGTTGTTTACAGCACAGATGATTTCAAGCAAGCTGCGAAGAAGTGGGTTCTCTGCAAGATCAATGGAGAAAAGGGCGAAGGCCCGGCTCTCATGCAACAGTACGGAGTCTCCGGGTTCCCGACGATCAAGTTCATGAAGGCCGATGGCACCGTGTTCGGCGAGATCGGCGGCTATGAAGATCCGCCGAAGTTCATCGCGGACATGAACGCGGCGCTCGGCGCTGCCCGTTAGCTCATCTACCAATCGATGAAGGCCGGGAGCGGTGACGCTCCGGGCCTTCTTCGCGTGTGGGCCGCGCTCTATTCGATCAGTTGCCGGACACGTCTTCGACGTGCACGAAGTTCGTGTACGGCTTGCCGCCGACCGTGATCGTCACCCGGTAGTCGCCGGGCGAGGCGAGCCGGCCCAGCAGGCGGCCGGTCCATCGGACGGTGTTCAGCCCGGCCTTTCCGGAGCCGGTCAGATCCTCGGAGCGGGAGTCATCGGCGTTGCCAATGTGAACGGTGACATCGCCCGGCTGGTCCTTTTGCAGGTAGTACTGAATCTCCGTGCCGGGTTGCGTGTTGGGAATGCTGAAGACCCCGTCCCCGTCCCAGGCGTCATCGTTCCGCATCCCGAGCAGATAGATGTTCTGGGGTTTGGACATGAAGGCCGGTTCGCCTCGGTTCTCATCGGTCATCGCCTCCAGTCCGGCGATGTCGAGCGTATAGATCGAACGGCCGTGGGTCGCGATGACGAGATCCTCCTCGCGCGGATTTACCACGAGGTCGTGAACGGCGACGGTGGGGAAGTCTCCGCTTCGAAAGCGGCTCCAGGTCTTGCCCAGATCGAGAGAGACCCGCAGGGACATCTCGGAGCCGAGAAACAGGAGATTCGGATTCTGCTCTCCTTCGCAGACGACGTAAACGCAGTCGTAGTCGGGCAATCCTGCGCTGAGCTTCGACCAGGTCTTGCCGTAGTCTCCGCTAACGTAGACGTACGGCTTGAAGTCGTTGTCGCGATGGCCGTCGAAGGTTGCGTAAACACGGCCGTCGTCCCACTTCGATGCGAGAACCCGCGAGCACCAAGTTCCGGCGGGTAGGTCGGGAATGTTCGGAGTCAGATTGGTCCAATGGGCGCCGTCGTCCTGCGTCATTTGGACGAGACCGTCGTCGGTTCCCACATAGATCAGACCCTGCTTGCGCGGTGACTCGGAGATCGTGATAATCGTGCAGTAGGTCTCGGCACCCGTGTCCTCGGGCGTGATCGAGCTTCTTCCCGGATGCTCCTTGGCAGGGTCGTTGGTCGAAAGGTCGGGGCTGATCGCCTCCCAATGGTCTCCCCGGTCGACGGTCTTGAACAGCTTGTTGCCGCCGATGTAGAGCGTGGACGAGTTGTGCGGGCTGATGATGAAGGGCGTGCTCCAATTGAAACGGAGACCCTCGCCCCTTGGCCGGACATAGCGCTGGAGGCCCGTCTTGAGGTCGTGGCGGCCGATCGCTCCGCCCTGGCTCTCCGAATAGAGCCAGCGCCAGTCTTCGGGGTCGGAGGCAACGTGGAAGCCGTCGCCGCCACCAACGCCGACCGCGTCGAACCAGGAAGTCGAGCCGCGCTGGTTCTGAGTCGGCTGGCCCCAGGAGCCGTTGTCCTGAAGGCCGCCGTACACCCAATAGGGCTTGCGGTCGTCGAACGTCGCGGCATAGAACTGGCCGATCGCCATGTTCTCGTAATGCAGCCAAGTGGCGCCGCGATCGCGAGTCTCGTAGAGTCCACCGTCGCAGAGGAGCAGCATGTGGTACGAATCGTCGGGTTGGATCCACATTGCGTGGATGTCCGGGTGCACGTGCGCGCGGGCATTGCGGAACGTCTTTCCGTCTTCGCAGATGAGGAGGCTGTCGCCGCCGAGATACTGGCGGTTCGCGTCGTTCGGATCGATTTCGGGACGGCTGAAGTAGAAGGGTCGCGGGTTCGCCGTGCTCGTCTGCTCCCAGCTCTCGCCGCCGTCGTGGCTCATGAACGTGCCGCCGCCGTTCATCTCGACGCGCAAGCCATTGGTTTGCTTGCCGAGCGGGATGTACTCGACGGTCGCGAGGATTGTCTTCGGATCCTTGTAGTAATCGGCGAGTCCGATGCGGCCGAGCGGCAATGTCGAACTGCCAACGGCCGCTTTCACCTTGGGAAGCAGATCGGCAGCTTTCGCGTTCGCATCGTGGGGAATGTCGAAGTAGTTGGCCAGCCGAATGATCTGGGTGTCTGTAAGGGTGTCGAGCTTGGGCCAGGCGCCGGGCAGACCCTTGGTCACCTTGTGCCAAGTCTTGCCGGCGTCGGTCGTGCGGTAAAGCCCACTGCCCGGTCCGCCGCTGTCGAAGTCGTAGGGCATCCGGATGTGCTGCCACATCGCGACCACAAGATCATTGGGGTTCTTCCGGTCGATCACCATATCAGCGACCCCTGTCTTGTCGTCGACGTAGAGAACCTGCTTCCAGGTCTTTCCGCCGTCGGTGGTTTTGTAGACTCCGCGCTCCTTGTTATAGCCCCAGGTTCTGCCGAGGGCGCCGACGTAAACGGTGTTGTCGTCGTTCGGATCGATGAGCACGCGGGAGATGTGCATCGTCTCCTTCAGCCCCATGTTCGCCCATGTCTTGCCGCCGTCGGAAGACTTATATACGCCGTCACCCCATGCGACGGAGTTCCGGCTCGTCGCCTCGCCGGTGCCGACCCAAACGATGTCCGGGTTCTTTTGGCTGACCGCGCAAGCCCCGATGCTGACCGAGTTCTCCCGATCGAAAACAGGCGCGAAGGTCACGCCGGCGTTGGTCGTCTTCCACAGGCCGCCGCTCGCCGAGGCGACATAGTAGATGCGCGGTTCCTTGTCGTAAACGGCCAGATCGACGCAGCGCCCGCCCATATTCGTGGGGCCGACGCTGCGCGCATGGAGATTGGCCAGGAACGGCTGCCAGGGACCGGCTTGCGGATCTGGGCTTGCCGCGGGAGTCTTTTGAGCTTGAGCGTAGAGCAGAACGGGCAGGATGAGCGCCCCAAACAGAATGAGCCTTTTCATGATTCGACGCGAGAGTTCCTCGGAGCCTACGATACCGACCGGGGGCTTCTTTCATGAATCTTTAACCTCGGGCGCAGGGTGTCGCTCCGAGTTTCTTCAACCCAGAGACTCGGAGGCGCGAAGAATTGAGTTGGATCGATTCTCTAGACCGCGCCCGGCCGGGAGCCGGAGGCTAAGAGTGTCGTCGCGGTAGGCCCGCGAAAAAGTGCTTGATCGGCCGAGGAACAGGAACCGATCTGAGCGCGCCAATGTTGCTCTGTTTGCGACAACAGCGATATTTGGCTAGCGTGAACCCCAGCCACCCCGCCTCCTCCAAGGCGGGGTTTTTTCTTTCCAGCCTTCAGCGGTATTACATCTGGAGGCCCGTCGCCGGCCTCTTCACCCACGCGCAAGCGAGCACCGCGAGTTCAGCCGCGATCGCCACCGTCGGGCAGATTCCTGCTGCCACGACGCCCTCGATTCCCAGGTAATGCGTCACCACCAGCGACCCCGCGAGGGCGGCGGTCGAGACGCTCACCGCGAGCAGCCGGGAAACCGTGAGGTGGTGAGCGGTCAGCATCCCCCGTACATACGACTGCCAGGCGCCCGCGAATGGCATCAGCACAGCGGAAATGAACGCTACATGGGCGAGCGAGACGAGGCTCTCCTTAGTGCCAAGCACATGCCGGAAGAAGAGCTCGTCGAGGCCGGTGAGCCAGACGGCCAGCATGGTCCCGCTGGTGACCGTCGCGAGACAGAGGGTGAAGCGTCGGAGAGCGGCCGCGGATCTCTCATCGCGATAGAGGGTGATGACGACCTCGGGAAGCGCGAAGACCGTCGTCCGCATCAGCCAGGTCAGGGTTGCCGCTACCTGATATCCGGCCAGCTCCGCGTCGGGGTTTCGAATATGCGAAAGCGCGGCGCTGATAGCGGGCGAAGCCAACATCGTCACCATCGTCGTCGCGGTGAGGGGAAGATGGAAGCTGCGAAGCTTGGCCATCGAGATATCGGGGCCGGTCTTCGACGACGCGCCCGGCGAATAATGCTCCCGGACGGTTCTGCGGCTGGCCAGATGGGCGAAGAGTGCCTCGCCGCCGACCGCGCAAATCAGCGCAATGCCTGCGATCTCGATGCTCGGCAGGTGGACCGTCCAATAGAGCAGGAAAGCCCCGCCGAACATCCCCAGGACCCGAATCGCGGTGCCGAATCCGACCAGCCTCGTTTGGGCATTTCGGATCAACAGGCCCTGGAGATATCTGCGCCATCCGATGAGGGCGGCCCAGGGGAGCATGACCTGCAAGCCGATCCGTCCCGTGGCAGCGACGTCCTCGGGCACACCCATGAGGTTCCGGGTGACGAGCCAGTAAAGCGGCGTGAAAGCGAGGATCGCGTGAACGGCGACGACGATCGCGATCAGATACCAGACGAACCGGCTGAGCTGGACGTAGTTCTGGCGCGTCTTGGCGAGGGTGGTGCTCGTGGAGAGAAGATCGATGATCGGGCTCTCCGTCCAGAACGCGAGACCCATGACGATCTGGAAGGCGGCCGTGCTCACCTCGGCGTTGGGGAGACGCGAGATGAGGGCCACAGAAAGCGGACCCTCCACCGACATGCAGATCCAGGACCAGGCGAGCGGCGAGAAGAACCGGAAGATCTTCGCCTGGGACAGTTCGGGCGACTCGCCGGCGCGCTCAACTTCGACCGTGCCCACCGCGCTCAAGGCACGCAGTCTACCGTCTCCTTCGGAGCCCGGAGACGCCGCCTCGCCGAGACGGAAAATACCTCAGCCTCCATCATCGGCGCCCTTTCGAACATCAGCCGTCGCGCCCGCCCTCTTCAGCTGGCCTGGAGCAGCTTCTTCGTCCGCGCATAGTTGATGCCGTAGGTCTTGAGGATCTGGGCGGCCGCCGAAGTGGCATCGTAGGTGATGGCGAGGAGGAGGTGCTCCGACTGGATGAGGGCGCCGGCCGCCTCCGCCTGCGCTCGCGCGAAAAGGCCCTCGATCCCGACCGGCGGGTACCAGTTGACCGTGGTGGCGAAAGCGATCACAAGCCAGAGGTCCGCCTGGAGGCCGCCGAGATTGTCGCATTGCTCAGCCATCGCACCGTAGGCTCGGCCCTCAGGGTCCGCGAGCATGACCAGAATGAGGTGCTCGTGAAGGAAGCGGCCCTGGAGGGACGGAGTCGGGACCAGCAACCGCGCAGGCATCCTCGGTGCGGTGTCTCCAGACCGGATCTCCAAGAGGGCCGCCCGTGCCGCCTCGAGTTCGACTCCCAATTTCGCCAGTACCC
>DATJYD010000734.1:0-2308 GCA_035499755.1 Fimbriimonadaceae bacterium | reverse complement strand
CACACCTCAGACCTCACACCTCGAAATCACCGTGAGCAAACTGATCCGGCGAACGATGAGTCGGTTCCTCTCCCGTCGCTGGATGCGCCGCGATTGGGACGCGCGCGCCCGCGAGAACGCCGCTCACTACATCGACTGCGGCCACTCCTCGACAGGCGAAGCGTTCTGGAGCTCCGGCGAGGCGGATCTTCGAAACCTGATTCTCCAGGACATCCGGCTCGAGCCCTCGGCTCACGCGCTCGAGATCGGCTGCGGACTCGGACGCCTTCTGCGGCCGCTGTCTTTGACGGTCGAGAAGGCGATCGGCATCGATATCTCTCCCGAGATGATCGCGCGGGCCCGCGAAGCGCTCGCCGATCTGTCGAACGTGGAGCTTCGGGTGACCAAGGGACGACTCGACGAGGTTTCCGACGCGTCTCTCGACCTCGTCTACTCGTTCATCGTTTTCCAGCACGTCCCTTCGCGGGCGGCCGTTTATCGATACCTGCGCGAATCGGCACGCGCACTGCGGGGAGGCGGCGTATTTCGGTTTCAGGTGGACGGCCGCCGGCGCCGGCGCATCAAGGGTGCGGACACCTGGCTGGGCGTCTGGTTCGAATCTGACGCTCTCTGCCGAACGCTCTCCCGAATGGGTCTTGAAGTCGTGGACCGTTGGGGCGAAGGGACTCAGTACTTCTGGATCACCGCGCGCCGGCGAATCGACTCGAGCAGGCCCGAGACGAACGCCGTTACTGCCTCGACCCGAAGCTGGAACATCGCGGCCCTCGAGCGCCTGGCGGCAGATCTCGGCTTCGATGCCGGGAAAGTCGTCCCGGCCGTCGTCTCGGGAAACCAGTCCCTCCGCGATATCGCCGAAGGCTTCGTCCGGAGGGAGAGCCGCACCGACGGCGAAAACTTTGTGCGGCGAGCCTACGAAACCTCGTTGGGACGGCCCGCCGACCCCCAGGGCCTCTCTTTCTACATCTCCGAGATCACCGGCGGGAAGCCCCGCGGCTACGTCGTCGACTGCCTGATCGCATCGGCCGAAGCCCGAGAACGGTTCCGAATGCTCGAGCGCGAGCCCATCGGTGCCTGAGAGCGACCCTCCCGATTAACGCATCCCTCCCATGGCCCCCGCGGCCCTCGCCGGCTCGTCTCGGTAATCCAGGCGAATCGCAACGGGCGTGAGCGCTGCCCCGTCGCCTTCGGCGTACGGATAGATGAAGTAGTTGAGGGTCTCCGCGCAGGGAGGAGGATCGAGCCGGAGGTCACGGCCCATCGTGAACGACACGCGGTCCGGATCCAAGTGCCCGAAGAAGTACGCGCGCTTGGCCGGGTCGCTCGACTTCGACGCCTCCGAAGCATCCACGGGAATCCATCCCTTTCCCGCGATGTAGAACTCGGCCCAGCAGTGGTAGCCGGGGATCGTTCCGCTCGGGTCAGACTTCAAGGGAAAACCGATCACGAAGCGGGCCGGGATTCCCTGAGAGCGCGCGAGCGAGAGAAAGAGCGAGTGAAAGTCGGTGCAATTGCCCTTGCGCACGTCGCAGGCGCGCTCCGTGTCCCCCTGGCCCCAGCCGGGCGCCGTCTTGTCGTAGATCATGGTGTTGACGACGTAGTCGTAGATCGCCCTGGCCTTCGCCTCGGGCGTCTGGTGGCCCAGAGTGGCCTGAGCCGCCAACCTCTGAATCCGCGGAGAAAGCGACACGAGCTTGTCCGGCTGCAGATACCTCTGAAGCTCTTCCGGGCTCTCCGCGGCCGAGCCGGCGTCCTCCGCCCGCGCCTCTAGGCGTTCCGCCTCGAATCGGACCTTCACGTCGAGCCTGCCCGATTGCGGGCGGTCGGTCGAGAAGTAGTAATAGAGGTTTCCATATTCCTTCTCGCGCCGGATCGAGCCCGGATAGGGACTTTCGACCGAGAGACCCCGGATCTTCTGGTGCGGCGTGTCCTTCGGCAACGGAATCCAGACCTCGAGACGGTTCAGCCCTGCGGGAACGGCCTCGACCGTCGCCACGTAGGTCGCCTCGAAACGGCGCGTCGCCGGCGTGGTCGTAATCGAACTCGAATTGACGGTCCCCGCCGAAAGCGCGAGCCAGGCTGCTGCTAGGAAGAACATGTCCTACCCCTTCTCGGCCACTCGGATCCAGACGCCGTTCTTCTCTTCGTAGTGGTAACGGGCCTTGCCGTTGATCTTGTGCACGGTCGTGTCCGTCACCACCAGCTTGTCCCCGTCCTTCTTCAGATAGAAATCCACGTCCACCACCGTCCAATCATCCGCCTTGAAGTCGACGCATGCAAAGTACCGGCCATCCTCCAGGGCCTGAAGCTT
>DATJYD010000733.1:2500-6413 GCA_035499755.1 Fimbriimonadaceae bacterium | reverse complement strand
CAACAAGTGGGCGAGAAAGATCAGGCAGAAGCCGAGCCGCCAGGCCGGGGAGCCCCAATAAAGATGGCGCACGTCCCTGAGCGCCGCCGGTAACCCCGATAACTCCAGCGCTCCCGGCAATCCCGGCAACCGCCCTCGCCGCACCGCGGGAGAAGCCAGGCGCAGCACCGGGACCACCAGCAGCAGGACCACGGAGAGATAGGGCAGAAAGGCAAAGAGGAGATCGTTTCTCATGGCTTGCGGCGCCCCCGACGCCGTTCTGTCCACCAGAAGAGGAGAGCCGAGCCGCCAAAGCCGAGGAGCGCGGCCTGGCGCGACGAGGAAGCCGGATCGGGCGTGGTGTCTTCCGGGTGTGCCGTGCGTGCCGCGAGCGGGGAGCGCGCCTCCCGGTCGAGAAACGCAGCCAGGGCGTAGGCCTCCTCGGGGGTCACCGGGTGCTCTCCATAGAGGTCCGCCATGACCGGGAACTGGAGTTGCGGCCGCAGCAGGACGCGCTCCACTCGCCAGTCCTTGAGCTGGCGATAGCTCTGCGCCAGGTTGGGAGCGAGATCGCCCGCGGCGAGCGGCGCGGTTTTTCCCGCCGCGTGGCAATGCACGCAGGCCGGGCCACCGTGCAGGAGAGACGAGCGGCCCAGGAACAGATCCTTCCCCTTCGCTACCTCCAGCGCGGTGGCAGCGCTCGCCGGCCGGAAATCCCCGTCCCCGCCGCCTGGCCCTCCGGCCTCGATAAAGGCCAGGAGCGCGTCGATCTCGGCGTCCGTCAAGGGGTGATCCGGCATCACCTGCCGGCCGTACTTCTGAAAGAGAGCCACGGCCTGGGGATCACCGGACTTGACGACGGTTTGGGATGAATGGATGAAGCGATGCAGCCAGGGGCGATCGTGGCGCGCGGTAACCCCCTTGAGATCAGGTCCCACGACGACACCTTTGCCAACGCTGTGACAGCTGCTGCAGCGGCTGCTGAAAACCACCGCCGAGCTGGGTGCGGCTTGAACCGCGGCGGCCCCGAGCAAGAGAAAGTTGAGCGCAGCCAGAGAGTGCAAGAAGAAATAGATCGAGCGCGGCGAAGGTTTCATCCCACCGATGCTCTGGCTGGTATAGAATGAGTTTCTGCCACGACATCTGTTCAAGATGGCACACCTCCACTCAAAAGACCTCAAATTGGCCTTCCGGTCATTGTCAAAAAAAGCGACAAAAACCCTCCTGATCTCAACCTGACCGGTTGAATCAAACCTCGCAGTACCCAAGCCGTAAAATCAACGCCCTAGGGCTTTTTGTACCCGCTCTCCGCGGGCTTTTCGATCATCCTTACTCCTTATAGAAAATTCATCCCGGAACATCGGGTCGAAAAGATTTGCCGCATGCTATTCACTTGCTATACTAGTGTCAAGCTTCTTTTCTTATCTTCGTTCCGACAGGAGGACGCAACGCCATGTCGCCTTCCTCACCCAGCCCAGGCAGCCCGATGTTGAATCTCTTGGTTTCGCTCACCGCCGCCACCGGATTGATCGCGATCAGCTACGGTCCTTCGCGGCCGCCGGATGAGCCGCCGAACCGCATTCCGCGGGCGGCGCCCTATGTCACCGCGGAAACTCAAAACGTTTCGCCGCCGTTCGAGCGCTACTGGAAAGAGAATCACAACCCGGGTAAGTGCTCGACCTGCCACAGCCGCATCTTTTCGGAATGGAATGGGTCGATGATGTCGAACTCCTGGCGTGATCCGGGTTGGCGCGGGGCCTTTCTTCTCGTCGCGCGCCAGACCTCGACCGCCGGCAACTGCGACCTGCCCGATCCACCGGACGGCACGGAACGGGCGCGGCTCAATCCCTTCGCCAACGGAGATTGCTCCGCGACTTTCGATATCGGAACCGCTCAACACGAGACCTCCCGTTCGGGTTCTCTGCTCGACGGCTTTTGCTCGCAGTGCCATATGCCCACCAACTTCGTGGACAACGTCGCCTCAGGTGGTGTCGCAACCGATCAAATCTCGGGCCTCGAGCACGGTCACCTCGATCCGAATTTCAACCCCACGTCGGATAACGGCACCGGCCTGGCCTTCGCCACCCTGGATTCTCAGATTCGCAATACCGAGACTGGCAAGCGCGGCATCTTCTGCGCGGTCTGTCACACCTACGCGGATACCCGGGAGATGCCCTTTGGCAATTACCGGAAATCCGACCATCCCTATCAGCCGGTGGATGGCAGAGACCGCGTCCAGCCTCCCGCACCGCAAGCCCGGAACCTGGGATTCGCCATCGGGGCCGGCTCCTACCGGCTGTCTCCGCAGGCGATCGGCGGCTCGCTGTTCTTAGGCCCGCTGTCGGCAGCCCCCAGGGCTCAGCAGGCCGATCCTTATTTGAGCAAAGTCTTTGGAGAGCAACTCCTATATCAACAGGGTGCTTTCAACGGTCATAAGGGAGCCTACCAGGGCCTCCACGAGCGGGCGGAGTTCTGCAGCGCCTGCCACGACGTCACCAATCCGCTGTCGATCAAGAACCGGCTGGGCAAGTGGGTGGGCGGTTTTCCCATCGAGCGCACCTACACGGAATGGTCGGGGAGCCGCTACGCCGACCGGCCCGGCAACAAGAACTTCGATCCCCGTTTCAAACGCGACTGCCAGACCTGCCACATGCAGCAGGACTTCGGGGCGCCGGGCACCGCTCAGACCCTCTACCACAATGGCCAGCCCCTCCCCGTGCTCCAGGGCAGCCCGAAGAACGACGGTCCCGTGCGCCCCTACTTCAGCCACCACTTCATCGGCGGCAACACCTACGTCGACCGGATGATCGGTGCGGATGTCGATGAGTTCGGCTCGCCGGAGAGCTATCCGCAGCTGTCGACCTTCAGCTTTTCCTCGGCCGACCCCAAGAGCCCCTACAACAACGCCTACTGGACGAACGTCTCCAACCGGGGGGCCATGACCCAGCACTCCCGGCTTGCCTGGGATCGCCTGCGCAACGTTCTCGACCTCGGTCTCCAGGGGCCGGCCGTCATCGCTGCCGGGGACCGGGCGCCTCTGCGCATCGTGGTCACCAACAGCGGCAGCGGCCACGACTTCCCCTCCGGCTTCCCCGAGGGGCGCAATGCCTGGGTCTCGGTTCGTGCCTTCGATCTGGCGACCGGGGCCGAGCTTGCGATCTACGACTCCTATTGGAAGCGCACCTCACGCGGGGTGGGTTACCTCACCCGCACGGACCAGAAGGATCCGAAGTACCCGCGCTGCGCCGAGGAGCTGCCGGCGGGCTCGCCGGACCCCTATGCCGTGCAGTTCAAGGCGGTCGCCTCCCTGGGCGACGGCTGTCCGACCCTGGAGCTCGCCTACGCCAGCCCGCTCAACCTGGTCACCAACTCCGACGGCCTGCCGATCGACGAGCGGGGCAAGGTCATCGACCGCCAGAACCCGCGTGGCCTGCCGCAGTACCGCGACCTCGACGGCGACGGCGACCTGTTCGACGACGCCTACCTCTCGGACACCCGGCTGCGCCCGCTGCCCCACCCGGGTGCCACGGCCACCCTCGATCGCTACTCGGTGGTCATTCCGCCGGGGACCCTGGGGCCGGTCGCGGTCACCGCGGCGGTCTACTACCAGTCGTTCGAGGCGATCGTGGCCAGGAAGTTCCTCGGCAACCTGGCCGACCTCAACACCGATTCCATTCTCGAGACCTGCGTTTTAGGGGGAGCCTGCGATGGACGGACGCCGACGGTCGAACCGGCGGTCGTCGAGGGTGCCCCGCCGGTTCCCATGGAGGTCCGCAACTGGGTGATCGACGTTCAGGGAGGGGTGATCGACCGGACTCCGCCCGCCGTGCAGACCTACCCGGCGGCCGGCGCCTCCGAGGTCTACCAGGATGCGGTCGTCAAGGCCTTCTTCTCCGAGCCGGTCCGCGGGCTGGACAACCGGAGCTTCACGCTG
>DATJYD010000732.1:0-3756 GCA_035499755.1 Fimbriimonadaceae bacterium | reverse complement strand
TGGGCGGACGTGACCGTCTCCTGCTTCGATGATTGCGCCGGCATCGAAACGAATCATGCGCCGGGCGGCGCTTGAGCGCAAGTTGATCGTTCGCTATCTGATCTCCGGTCGGTCCTCGCGCAACACCGGCGGGGCCAAGCTGGATGGGTTGGCCTCTTGCAGAGAGCCGCGATGTGGATGCGGGGCCGCCTCACGACCATTTACGTTGGATAACTCCATGAAAACGAGCGCGCCGCAGAATGGCCAGTCGGCTTCCGAACGCATCGACGCCCGAATCAAGGAGCTCGACGACTGGCGGGGGAGATGCTCAGCCGCCTCCGCGCACTCATAAGGGAAAGCCGATCCCGAATCGGTCGAGGAGTGGAAGTGGCGAGGGGTCCCATCAGGCGGTGGCGGCCGTCGCGGCGCGCTCCCTCTCGGTCTCCCGAATAATGTCCCTGAGGGCGACAAGCTGGGTCTCCAGGGCGCCAAGGTCGGTCTCGGACATGCGACCGAAGGTGCCGGCGATCCACTCGTGCTGCACGGCGATCGCCCTCGCCGCCGTTTCGCGGCCGGCTTCGGTTAGAAAGATCGAATACTGGCGCCGGTCGGAGGCCGGCCGGCGCTCGACGAAGCCGGCCGCCTCCAGGCGGTCCAACAGCCCAGAAATGTTGCCCTTCGTAACGTAGAGCCGTTTGGCGAGCTCCTGCTGGCTCATGCCTTCCTCCTCGGTAAGCGTGGTCAGCACGTCGCACTGCGGAATCGAGACGCCGATCTCCCGCAACCGTTCACTGACCGCGGTCTGCATCCGCGCCTCGAGCCGGATCAGGCGGAGCCAGACCCGTATCGCGCGCTCGTTGTTGCGGTTCGTCATCTCACCTTCTTTTGTTGAGAAGCCCAGGCTCCTCCGCCGGCTGGCGGACCATGACCCGCTGCGATTGCAAAGCGGCTGACCGTGCGCCAAGGTCAAGACATGAACGATCCCCTCGGCGGGATCAAGCCGCGTCAATTCCGGGAGGAAGCCTCATGTTGGGACGGATGCAGGAATGGCCCCTGCTCATGCACAAGATCATCGACTTCGCCGCGACCCAGTTTCCCCGGCAGGAAGTCGTGTCGCGCACCGTCGAAGGCCCGATGCACCGAGCAAACTATCGGGAAATCCGCGAGCGGGCGCTCAAATTGGCCAAGCGCCTCGACCGCGACGGGACCAAGCTCGGCGACCGGATCGCGACGTTCGCTTGGAACGGCTTCCGCCACCTCGAGGCGTGGTACGGCATCACCGGAGTGGGCGCCGTATACCACACGGTGAACCCCCGCCTGTTCCCCGAGCAGATCGCCTGGATCGTCAACCACGCCGAGGACCGGATCGTGATGACCGATCTAACCTTCGTTCCGCTCATGGAGGCGCTCGCCGACCATATGCCGACCGTCGAGCGTTACGTCGTCATGACCGACGCCGCGCACATGCCGGCGACGAAGCTCAAGAACGCCATCGCCTACGAGGAGTGGATCGGCGAGGTCGATTCCGACTTCAGGTGGAAGGAGTTCGACGAGCGGACCGCGGCCGGCCTCTGTTACACTTCCGGCACCACCGGCAATCCGAAAGGCGTGCTCTATTCGCACCGCTCGAACGTTCTGCACTCGATGCTGGCGACGGGGCCCGAAACGCTGACCCTGAACGCCGGCGACTCGGTGCTGCCGGTCGTCCCGATGTTCCACGCCAATTCCTGGGGGCTTGCGCTGTCCTGCCTCATGCGGGGCGCTCGGATGGTGATGCCGGGGGCCAGGCTCGACGGGGCGTCCGTCTACGATCTCATTGAGACCGAAAAGGTGACGATGACCGCGGGAGTGCCGACCGTGTGGCTCGGCCTCCTGGACTACATGCGCAGGGAGGGCAAGAAGCTCACCGCCTTGAAGTTCGTCGGCATCGGGGGCTCCGCCGCCCCGCCGGACATGATCCGGGCGTTCGAGGAGAACTACGGCGTCGAGGTCCGCCATGCCTGGGGCATGACCGAAATGAGCCCGGTCGGCTCGTGCGGCTCGTTGAAGCCGCATCAGCAGTCGCTGTCGCACAAGGAGAAGCTGGCCATCAAGTCGAAACAGGGCTGGGCGCCGTTCGGCGTCGAGATGAAGATCTCCGACGATCAGGACAACGAGGCGCCATGGGACGGCAAGCGCTTTGGCCGGCTCAAGGTCAGAGGCTTCGCCGTCGTCGAGACCTACTTCAAGGACGAAGGCGGCAAAATCCTGGACGACTACGGCTTCTTCGACACCGGCGACGTCGCAACCATCGACCCGGACGGCTTCATGCAGATCACCGACCGCGCCAAAGACGTCATCAAGTCCGGTGGGGAGTGGATTTCGACCATCGACATCGAAAACCTCGCTGTCGCCCATCCCGACGTCGCGGAGGCGGCGGTGATCGGGGTCAAGCACCCGAAATGGGACGAGCGGCCGCTGCTGATAGTCGTGCCAAAGGACGGGCATCATCCCGACAAGAATGAGGTGCTCCAATATCTGAAGCCCAAGATCACGAAGTGGTGGGTGCCGGACGACATGCAGGTGGTGGCCGAGATTCCTCACACGGCCACCGGCAAGATTAACAAGCTCAAACTGCGCGAGACGTTCAAAGATTACGAGTTGCCGACCGCTCAAGCGAACACGGATTGACGGGAACAGAACAAGACGAGCGCGTGCGAACGACGCTCTTCCTGGAGACTAAAGGACGAACCGGTTGAAAGCGGCGCGGCTTACTGCTTCGGCGCCGGAGCCGCCGGCGCCGTAGCTGCAGGCGCAGCGGGCGCGGGTGCCGCCGGCGCAGCGCCACCCGCCGCCGGTCCGGCGTTCTGCTGCTCGAGCGCCTTGCGCTGCTCCTCGGCCTTCTTCTGCAGCTGCTGCTGCAATTGCTGGCGCTGTGCCTCGAGGACCTTCGGGTCGGTCGGCTTGCCGTCGTAGGCGACGCCAAAGTCTTTCAAGGGGATGTTGAACGTCAGCTCGCGCCCTGCGGGGTCAGGGCCGGGGACGCGCATAACGACCGCCATGTTCTGACCTTTCTTGAGGGCGTTGAGGGTGCTTCCCCCGATTTCGACCTCCGCCGAGCAGGCGTTCTGGAAGCACATGTCGTATTTGCCTTCGATCGGCTCCTTGTTGTCGATGATCACTCGGAACCCGGGCTTCAAAAGCATCCCGATGGGCAACATCAGGAGCCGGAGCTTCTTCCTCTCCTCGCCCTGGAGCTCGAAGACATTCATGCTGATCATCGGCGGTTGGTCGGACGAGGTCGAGAAGTCGCGCATCGTTGCGCATGCGTCCTTGCCCGTGTTGGGCTCCTTGGCGCAGAACTTCGCCCATTGCGGCTCGGGCGACACAAGATCCACCTTGGAGGGCGGCGCGGGCTGGGCGCCCTGCGCAGGGGCGCCCTGCGCCGGTTGAGCCGGAGCCGCGGGCTTCGCCGGCTGATTCTGGGCGAGCGCGCCGTCGGCGCCGAGCGCCAGGCTCATTCCCAATGCCGCCGCGCTCATCCGCATGACGTGGAGACTCATCAATGGTCCTTTCTAAGCCGTAAGAAACGCTGGAGCGTCCGGCCGCGGCTCGTTCGGCTGCTGCTTCGCGTCAGGCCCGAGGCCTTCCCCGAGCCATGGGGCGGCATTAAGGCGTGGGCTCTTGTTTTCGCCGAGGCGCTGATGGCGCCCTTTTTCCATATTCGTCGCGACAATCCAATAGCAAATTTCGCCTTGCCGTCCCTCGCCGCCCTCGACCCAGCGGACATTGCGGCGC
>DATJYD010000731.1:0-9120 GCA_035499755.1 Fimbriimonadaceae bacterium | reverse complement strand
AGCCTTACCCGCAGCAGTTTTCCGCCGTGGGAGCCAGCGCCTTCGGTCCCAGTGGAACGACGATAACTCTCTACGTCGATCCCTCGAAGATCAGCAAGTTCCGGGTGAGCGGCCAGACGATGCGAATCATCGAACTGACGGGCATTCCTCTCGATCCGAAGTAGGCGAAGATCGCGCCCCCGTCCTTTTTGGCGGATGATCCTGCCGATCCGGCGGAAAGAAAGAGAAGAAGGTCCACCATCGCATAACCTCCGTATTTCTGTTCAGTATCGATCTTCCTTGGCATCTGCGGGAAATGCCCGGACTGGAGCGGCGATCCCGTGCGCTTCTTCCAGCGCGACAATGTGCGCCAACAGAAACCCGTCATCGCATTTCTACTTCGCAGGGGGTTGTCATTCCCGACTGCTCATGCATCTTCGCGGCTAAGACCAATACGGTTTAGTTTGGGCCGCCGGCCATCGAATCGGCTCCGCCTCCGAGGCGGTGGATCTCGGTGGATTCGGTGGTTCGGTCTCCTTAAGTAAACAGCATTGCGCCTATGACGGGAATCCATCGCGGATGCCGCTAACAGAGATCCATTGATCCTGGGTGAGCATGTGCGGGCGAATTCTCTCGTCGAGGCCGGCCGCTTCGAGCCTGCGCAGGATCTCGTCTCGGGGCAGAAGAGCCTGCAGGTTGTTGGCGAGCGTCTTGCGTGGCTGCTTAAAGCCGGCTCGGACGAAGTCGAAGAACTCCGCCGGATAGTCCGCGACGAGGGGAACGAACTCGAGCACCGTGCTGGAGACTTTGGGGGGTGGCAGAAACGCCTCCGGCGGCACGTCGCATACACGCTCGATCGAGAAGAGAGCCTGCAGATAGACGGACAGCGAGCCTCGATCGGAATTGCCGGGACCGGCGACGATTCGGTCGGCAACCTCCTTTTGCATCATGAGAACGGCCTTGTCCCACGTGCTTCTCGCTTCCGCGATCTTCGCGACGAGGGGGCCGGTGATGAAGTAGGGAAGGTTGGAAACGACCGCGCGAGGAGAGGGAAGCTCGGCGAGGATTTCCATCAGATCGACGAGAAGCGCGTCCTCCAGGCGAATGTCGGCGCGAGGGGCCGATTCCGCCAAGGCCGCGACCATCCGCCGGTCGATTTCGAGTGCGACCATCCTGTGGCATCTCTCGGAAAGCGGAGACGTCAGGACTCCCGGGCCTGGCCCGATTTCGAGCAGGCCAGGAATCGCTTCGAGACGCCCGACGATCGCGGAAACCACGGATCGCGAGCGAAGGAAATGCTGGCCCAGCCCTTTGGTAGCCCGGATTCCGTGCCTGGCGAGAAACGCGCTCAGGACTCCCTTGTCGGTGAGGTCGATCCTCCTAGTTTAGAATCTGGAATCTGGAATCCGGAGAATATTCCGGATTCCAGACCCCAATCTCCAAACTCGCTAGTCTCGTGCGGCGGTCAGAACGTGCACCTTCACGACTCTCCGTCCCCATTCGCTGCAAGCGGCGGAAGAGGAAAGAAGGAGATCGATCCGGTTGCCCTTGATCGCGCTTCCGGTATCGCAGGCATAGGCGAAACCATAGCCCTCGATATAGAGCTTCGTCCCCAGCGGGATAATCCGAGGATCGACGGCGACGACTCCGTCCCGAAGTGGAACGCCCAGGGAAGCCCGAGTCGAACCGCCGTTCTCCCAGGGGCTATCCGTATAGGCGGTCGCCACCATAGTGAGGATTCTCGTTCTCGTGAAGGAACCTCGGCTGGTCGGGTAGCCGTCTCGACTCATCAAATAGGTCTTGTCTCGGGGCAGGGAAACCTCTTCCTTGATAAGCTCCTTGCCAACGGGTTTGCCGTTCTTATAAATCACTTGGTAGGTCCGCTTGACAGCGCCCGGCGCTCCATCTTGGGCTTTAACTAAGCGGCCTCGTCCGACATTACGGTCGAACTCGTATGTGACCTTCGGTTGGATCGACTTCTTCTCAACCTTGATGTCACTCTTTTTCGAGCGGTCTTGCTCTCTCCCCGCGGGCGCCATCCTGGCGCTCGCAAATATCAGTAGACCCATACTCACGCAAAGTGAGCAGTTGCGCATTTGGAACCTCCTCTTGCCTGGCTGCGACGAGCGAGTTTAGCCCATTTCGGGCGGAAATTGTCAAGAACGCGACAATTGCGCAGTTTGGCGCACAAGAAGAGATTCTCGGTGGCGTTTCATCTCGTCTTTACTTATTTTTGCGGGGTCACGGGATTACGGATGGCCGGATTGGGCTTGGGATGTAGAATCCCCGCATGGAATACCGGTCGCTCGGCAGAACGGGAGTGCAGGTTTCGGCGGCATGCTTGGGAACGATGACGTTCGGTTGGGACCCTGAGGATTGGGGCTCTTACGAACAGGCGGCGATCGAGATCGTTCACAAGGCCCTCGATCTCGGCATCAACTTCTTCGATACCGCCGACGTTTACGCGAGAGGGGAAAGCGAGCGGATTCTCGGCAAGGCGCTCGCCCTTGAACAAACGCGAGACCGGGTCGTTCTCGCCACGAAGTGCCACGCGAAGATGAGCGACACCGATCCCAACATGTGGGGCAACAGCCGCCGTCACGTCATTGAGGCATGCGAAGCTTCGCTCGTAAGGCTGGGCACGGACCGCATCGACCTCTTCCAGATCCATCGCCCCCAGCCGTCGATTCCCATCGACGAGACGCTCCGTGGGCTCGACCATCTCGTCCGTAGCGGCAAGGTCCGCTACATCGGATGTTCGACCTTTGCCGCGTGGCAGATCTGCGAGGCGCACTACGTTGCCCGCGCCATCGGAACGGACAGCTTCGTGACCGAGCAGCCACCCTACAATCTGTTGGACAGGCGAATCGAGCGAGAGCTCTTGCCGTTCTGCCGCACCTACGACTACGCGGTCATTCCCTGGTCGCCGCTCGCCGGAGGAATGCTGAGTGGCAAATACCTCGACGCCAAACCGGAGGAGGGCCGCTATGCTAAGAGCGATCCCGGAAAGCGGCTCGAAAAGCTGCCCGGCGAGAAGTTGAAGGCGCTGCAGCAGGTCGCGGCGGAGGCCGGCGTCACGATGACGACGCTTAGCCTGGCCTGGGTGTCGAACCAGCCGGGGATCACGGCGCCAATCATCGGCGCCCGTTCGACGGCACAGCTCGAGGAATCGGTCAACGCGTGCCTGATTCAACTCGATCCGGACGTCCTGAAGAAGATTGACGAGATCTTCCCGCCGGCAAGCCATCACGTCGACTATTACAGCGCGAGCTTCGGTCCCAACGCCCGGGTGTAGCTTCCGAGCTGGGACGTAAGAGCCTCGGACTCCCGAGGATGTCGGTCGATGAGCGCGTCTTGAGGACTGCGATGCCGGTGTTCTAAGTAGAATCTTCCCATGCCTGAGCGCAGAGTGCTGGTGACGGGGAGTTCGCGCGGAATCGGACGCGCGATCGCGGTTCGGCTCGCCAATGACGGCTGGTCGGTGGGAATCCACTACGGTTCCGACAAAGAGGACGCGGACCACGTGCGAGATCTTCTCGGGAAGCGATGTGTCGGCATCTTCGAAGCCGATCTAAGCGTTACCTCCAATGCCGCCAAGCTGTTTTCGGAGTTCGCCAAAGAGGGACCGGTGCATGCGATCGTGAACAACGCGGGCATCTACATGCCCCTCGATTTTCTTGGCTCGGGGGACGCCGCCTTTGCCGCGAACCTTCACCGGACCATCGCCACAAACTTCGAGTCACCGACGCTCTTGATGCGGGCGGCGGGGAAGTACTTCGCCAAGCACGGCGGAGGGAAGATCGTGAACGTTGCGAGCCGGGTCGGATTCAAGGGCGAAGGCGGCGCCGCTCTCTACGCGGCTTCGAAGGCCGCGCTCATCAACATGACGCGGAGCCTCGCCGTCGAGTTGGCCGGCAAGAACATCGGCGTTTTTGGGATCGCGCCAGGCTGGGTCGAGACGGCAATGGCGCGCGAGGGCATGGAGCAGCGCAAGAAGGAGATCGTCGACTCGATCCCGCTTGGCCGTATTGCGACTCCGGACGATTGCGCCGCGGCCGCCGCGTTCCTGCTTTCGGATGATGCGAGCTACCTGAGCGGAATCGTCATCGACATCAACGGCGCCAGCTACTTCCACTAACCGAATCGTGCCTCCGGAACGCGACCCCGTAGCGGCAGGGCTTGCCCTGCGAACTGCCACGGATTGATCGGACTAAGAGGCCATTTCTTTCCGCTGGGTCTTCCTTCGATGATTCGGGAAAGCGTCAGGGGCAAACCCCCGGAGACTACGTTTCGTTCGCCGACCGCAACCTCGAGCAGGGGGCTATTTCGGCCATAAGTCGTCGCCAAGCCATGCCCTGGGGTCCCAAGCCGCGCGGGGCTGTCTTAACCTCAACGCTCAGACCCCGGGGCCGCACCAGACGTTCGCTATGACGCGAACGGGCGCGAGGACTTAGAAACCACTGATCCGCCAGCTAGGGTCGACGCTGTTCGAGGAGCCATTCGTAGAGCTTCGAACCCTCGTAGTAGGTCGTCCAGACGTCGTGCAGGCCGTCTTTGACGATCGTGAACTGGGGCTTCCCGCCGCCCCGGATCACACCGTCGATCATTGCCTGACCCTGAGCGAGAGGGACTGCCGGGTCTTTCTCCCCATGGATTGCCCAGATCGGCAAGTCTCTCAGGCCGATGGCAGCCAAATAGTTGCCGCCGCCGCAGATCGGCACGGCGGCCGCGAACCGGTTCGGCGAAAAGGCCACTAGCGACCACACGCCGAATCCACCCATGCTGATCCCGGTCAGATAGATGCGGCGTGGATCGACGCGGTATTTGGCTTCGATTTCGTCGAGCAGCGCGGACAGCTTGAGCGCGTCCCAACTCGTTTCCGTCTCCGGCATCTGAGGGGCAACCAGGATAAAGGCGAAGTCCCGTCCCTTTGCCACCTCCTTGAAGGGTCCGTGGAATTCCAACTTGCCGAGATCGGAGCCCCGCTCCCCGAACCCATGAAGAAATAGGACCAGCGGATATCGTGCGCGCCCCCGCGGCTTGTACTCCTTCGGCAGGTACAGCCGATAATCGCCGCTTACGACGCGGCTGATCCTCCGCTCGAAATGCCCGGAAAGGACTTCACCCACGCTGCCAAGCTTACGCCGGTTTCCTGCCGAACATGATCCGCTTCGCGAGATTGCTCGCCCGCAAAGTAACCGTTTGGCTGCCTGAGCTGAGGCGCACGCTCAGTTCGACGGGCGAGACGGTCAGGATGACCGGCTCTTCCTCGCCGCTTGGCCGAAGATAGAGATCGTCGCCATAGGAAGTCGCTTCGACCACGGCGTCGAGCGGCACCCGCCATTTTCGCAAGGCGCCGCCAAAGGCGAGTTCGCGCTTGGCCACGGTGAGGACGCCGCTGTGGCCATCTCGGATCGCGGGGCCCTTCCAGATCACATCGTTCTTGCCGCCAAACCCGATCTCTCCCGTCTCGAACGCGAACTCGATCGCGGAAAGGGCGCTCGTGCGGAACTGCTCCTCTTCGTGGACTTCGGGAAGGCCGAGCGCGAGTCGGTGCCAGTCCACCAGTTTCCTCGGCTCGCCGATGTGACGGACGAGGGATCGGTTCGAGGTCTTCACCAGTCGCAGGTACTCGCCCTCAAAGTCGAGTTCGGTCCCGCAATCGGCGCAGACGAAGCCCGGGTTGGGCGAGTCCTTGCCCACGCCGAGCCAGCGGGCGTCATCGGCATCGAGCAGCCGCCCAAGGTGTTCGGCGGCAAAGCCGTAGGGATCGGCCTCCGCATTCAGGAGCGTGAGCCGATTGTCGTCGACGAAATAGTCAGCCCGGCAGGCCTCGCAGGACGCATTTCCAGCGCCGGGGGGAAGACCGGAGGCGATCCTCGCCCACTCCTCCGGGTAGAGCGCATGGTATCGCTTGGGCTTGGGCGTGACCTGCCCCCAGCGGCCGTCGGGGAGCAGGTCGAACTGGGCATCGCAGCCGTCGCACACCCATACTTCGGTTCCCCGTCCGGACATTTTGCGCCAATCGGCGGCAGACATCGTCTGGTTCTCCGTCGCCTTGGCGTTCTTGTGTTCGGGAAGCCGTACCAGCGTGAGGCTGTCCCCCTCCACCGTAAAGCCCGCCTTACAGGACAGGCAGTCGAGCGAAAGCTTGCGCTTCACGAGTCCTTGCCGGCGATGGGCCAACTGCCCGGTTCGACAGAGCGGACAGAAGGCAAGCGGATTGTCGTTGGCTCTTCGATGGAGAGTTCCTAGCTGGCATGCGGGGCAGAGGCGAGAAGGGATGTCGCGTTGCCGGATCGTTGCCTCTCTGCATACCGGGCAGGTCCATCTCTTGAGAGGTTTCGGCTCTTCCAGGAGACCTCGGCAGGCCGGGCATTGCCGGCGCTCGAAACCGAAGCGCTGCAGCTTCAGAAGCTTGGCATCGTAAGCCGTCAAGGAGTCGGTCTGGTCCTCCTTGTTTCCTTCGGCGAGCATCTCGCGGAATTCGGCGATCGTCTGCGGCCGGTCATGGTATCGCAGACGCAGCCCAGCCTCGATGGCAAAGGCCACTCCGATCTCCACGTCGGGCCGCAGGAGCCGCAAGGGCGTTAGCTCCGCCCCGTTGGCGCGATCCGTGGCCGGCATCGGGATTGAGCCGGTCAGCATCCGGTATGCGGTAGCACAGAGGGCATAGAGGTCGGTTGCGGGTCCGCGCCGGCCCCGTTCGGAGAGCTGTTCGATCGGGGCATAGCCGGGAGTGTAGAGAACGGTATGGCGGGTCGCCGCATCGGCGTGCCACTCTCGCGCCGACCCGAAGTCGATAAGAAGCGCCTGGCCCTTTGGGGAAACGAGGACGTTCGACGGCTTGACGTCGCGATGGAGAATCCCCTTGGCATGCACCGCTTCGAGCGTCTCCAGGAGCTGATAGAGAATGTCCATCGCCCCCTGGGGATCCATTCGGCCCTCCTGTAGGAGCAGCCTTTCGAGCGTGACGGCTTGGGCGAGGTGATCGGTGGCGTAGTACGCCGTCCCGTTCTCCGTGAAGACGGCGCGAATCGGGAGGATCCCCGGGATGTTCAGCCGGGACAACAGCCGTGCTTCCTCGAGGAAGCTCTGGCGCAAGCGGTGCGAAGAGGAACTGCCGGCGTCCAGATCGAGCAATCCGGACTCGCCACGGATGGCGCCGTGGGGCGCAAGTTCCTTAAGCGTCGCCTTGTCCTTGCGGACGACATCGGCGACCAGGTAGGCGATGCCAAAGCCGCCGCGTCCGAGCACGCGCTCGATCTCGAATCGGCCGGCGAGGAGGACTCCCACGTCAAGTGGCTCAGGGCCTTGGCTCATCCCTCATTAGGGTACTGCAGAGCCTGCCATGGAGTCCAACCCTCGTCCCGGCAGGGCGTTGCCGCCCTCAATCCCCTGGTGCAATTACCGGTTTCACCCGAGCATCGGCATCCCATTGCTTCAGAAGCTAACTTGATCGTGTTAAGATGCTGTTACACGTAACGGCGCTCCGTTGCGTGATCAGATGTTGGAGGGGTAATGAAGAAGCCTTTTCTCGTTGCGGCCGTGCTAGGGTTCGCTACCGCCGCGTTTAGCCAAAATCTCGTGTTGAACCCAGGTTTCGAAACCGGTGACTTGACGAATTGGACCGTGGCGCATGCAGGAAGCTTCTCCGGCGTGTGGACGAACTTCCCGCACTCCGGCACGTACAATGCCTATTTCGGCGCGGTGAGTTCGACGGATGCCGAGGACTTCTACCAAGACATCGCCACAACGATCGGAACGACTTACACGGTGAGCTTCTGGGCGTTCGACGAGGACGCAACCGATACGAACGAGAACCTGGATGTCATGTTCGCGGGGAATACCGTCTTCAACGGAATACCGCAGCGCGGATCGACCTCGTCTTCGAACTACGCGCAGTATAGCGGTAACTTCGTCGCCACGAGCACAACGAGCCGCCTTGAAGTCAGCGGTTGGGAGCAACTCGACTATATCAACGCGGATGACTTCAGCGTCACCGCGGTGCCCGAGCCCGCCTCCATGGCCGCCCTCGGCATCGGAGTCGTCGCTCTGATCCGCCGCCGCCGCCGCGCCAAGTAGCTGCTGCGCGGGAAAAAGAGACGAGCCGCCCGCATGAATCGGGGCGGCTCGTTCGTTTCTGGATGAGGTGGAAATCCGCGCCATCGGAACGAGTGGCCTCTCCCGTAGCCTCCGGCGCTTAGGAGGTAGGTTGCCGCCCGTAACCGGAAAGTTGGGGCGCGATTGGCATTTTGCTCAGAAGTGACGGCAGATTCCTTGAGCCATAATCTGCCCATGCCCGATGACATCCGCCGCATCGTCGCGACCGACTGCGGATCGACCACCACCAAAGCCATCCTCATTGAACGGAACGACAAGGGCGAGTATCGCCTCGTGGCGAGAGGCGAAGCCCCCACCACCGTCGAGCGGCCCTTTGAAGACGTCACCCTCGGCGTGATCAACTCGATCACCGAGCTCGAAGAGATTACGGAAACGACTGTTCCCGACGGCTATCCGCAGGGCAGGCGAAATCTGCTGAAGGACGGCCGCGTTTGGCGTTTGAGAAAGGAAGGGAAGGTGCTCGACCAGAGAACCGAGCCGAACGCCGCATCGGACATGTACGTCAGCACATCCTCCGCCGGCGGTGGGCTGCAGATGATGGTCGCCGGGGTCGTCAAGGCGATGTCGGCGGAATCCGCGGAGCGCGCCGCTCTCGGCGCCGGCGCGATCCTCATGGACACCCTCGCCGTCGACGACGGGCGCAAGGAGTTCCAAAAGGTCGAGCGGCTGCGACAGCTCCGGCCCGACATCATTCTCATGTCGGGAGGCACCGACGGCGGAACGACGAAGCACCTCGAAGAGATGGCTGAGATCGTGCGCCGGGCCGATCCGAAGCCTCGCTTCGGCGACATGAAGCTGCCCATCATCTATGCCGGCAACGTGGACGCCCGGGAGGGCGTCCAGTCCGTTCTCGGCAAGGGAATCGAACTTCACGCGGTACCCAATCTGCGGCCAACCCTCGACCGCGAAAACCTGGATCCCGCGCGCGACGAGATCCATGAGATGTTTCTCCAGCACGTCATGCAGCAGGCGCCGGGCTACTCCAAGCTCCTCGAATGGACGAGCGAGGAAGTCATG
>DATJYD010000730.1:0-2649 GCA_035499755.1 Fimbriimonadaceae bacterium | reverse complement strand
CAGTTCGGCGCCGCCTCCATCCGAACGATCATCGGCTCGAGCTACAAGCCGAATCTTTATTGGCAGGATGACGCCGGCTTCCACTACGTTCGCTTCGACGGCAAGGCCTGGTCCGCCATCAAGACGATTGCGCTCACCGATGGAATGACCTACGAGAAGGCGGTCTCTCTCGTCGAGGGGATGGCGCAACGGAACTAGGGGCGAGGGGTTAGGGGTTAGGGACCCGGGAGAAGACCCCAAACCGCGCGCGTCGGCTAGAGCCCCTTCGGCAAGTCTCTCCGGACCGGCGCCTCGTAGAGCGACTCGAGCAGAGTTGCGGCGTCGCTGCCAGCCGGCGTGACGCCGCGCGGCACCATCACGCGCACGGTATAAATGTGATCACCCGTCATTCCGCTGCGCGGGCTCTTCACACCCTTTCCGCGAAGTCGAAATTTCTGCCGGCTCTGTGTGCTCGGGGGAATCTTCGCGAGCACGACCCCGTGAATCGTGGGCACCTCGATCTCGGCACCCGCGTAAGCCTCCTTGACCGTGATCGGCACATCGCCGTGGATGTCGTCGCCCTGTCTTTCGAAGTACGGATGAGGCACCACGCGAACGGTCACGTAGAGGTCGCCCGGCAGCCCGCCGAGACTTCCTTCCCCGCCCTTTCCCGGAACGCGAATCGTTCCCCCGTCCTCCGTGCCCTCCGGAATCTTGATCCGAACGGTTTCCGCCGCGGCCACACGGCCAGCTCCCCGGCACGTCGGACAGACATTTCGCCCGATCCGGCCGGTGCCTTCACACTTCTCGCAGGTCCGCTCCCGCCGGATGGCGAGTGAGGCCATGCCGCCCAGCACCGCGTCGCGAAAGGGGATCTCGATCGTTCCGGAGGAGTCCTCCCCCTTTTCCCGCTGAGTGCGCGGGCGTCTCCCGCCGCCCCCGAAGATGTTGCCGAAGAGATCCGACAGATCGCCGCCCTGAAACTCGAAGCTCTCGAAGGGCGACGCCCCGCCCGAGAAACCCGCGAATCCCCCGCCGCCCGGCCCGGCTCCGGGCTCGAAGCCCGCCCCGGGTCCGGCGTGCCCGAACCGGTCGTAGGCCCGCCGCTTGTCCGCCTCCCGCAGGACCTCGTAGGCCTCCTGGACCTCCTGGAACTTCTTCTGGGCCCCCTTGTCCCCGGGGTTGACGTCGGGATGGAGCTTTCGAGCCAGCCGGCGGTAGGCTTTCTTAATCTCGGCTTCCGAGGCCCCCCGGGAGACCCCCAAAACCTCGTAATAATCGCGTTTTTTCATGCTTTCCCGGCATTATAGCGACGCCGAAATTTGCCTATTGACACCCTGGCACGGTCTAATAATATTAGTCGTAAACAAGCAAACTTCTAATCTTATAAGGGCCTCGGGATGACGATCGACGAAATCGATCTCCGGATTCTGGACATGCTCCAGCGCAACGGGAAGCTTTCCCAGGCGAAGATCGCCGGAGCCGTTGGCCTGACCACGCCTTCCGTCAACGAGCGCATCAAGAAGATGGAGCGCCACGGGATGATCAAGGGCTTCGTCGCGCTGCTCGACCACGAGAAGATGGGATTCCCGCTGACGGCCTACGTGGACGTGGCTCTCGAGCACCCGCGCTTCGAGAAGAGCTTCATCGACGACCTGGAGAAATTGCTGGGCGTTCAGGAGTGCCACTACATCGCCGGCGAGTACGCCTATCGGCTCAAGGTGAAGGCCGCGGACCCGGCGACCCTCGCCGACTTCCTGCAACGGCGTCTCCTCGCGATCAAGGGCGTTTCCCGGGTACGCACGCAGGTCTCCCTCTCCTCGAAGAAGGAATCGACCCTGCTGCCGCTGGTCTCCGAGACGGACGAAAAGAAGTAATCCGCCGGTCGCGAGTCCGAGTCTCTCGCGAGGTCGAGCTCAGAAGCGATAAGCCGCCCCAACCGAAGCCACCAGCAGGTACCGCCGCGTCTGCGTGAAGACGTCGTGGAACGTCAACCGTCCCACGCCGGCCAGCCCGCGGTAGAGATGGAGATAGCCCTCGACGCCCGCATTCCAGCCGAACACGGTTTGCCTCGGATCCTCGTACGCGGTGAATCCGGGCGGAACGTCCTGCGGACTCGTCTTGTATCCGCCGATCCCCGCGAAAACTCCGCAGGTCATCGGACCCTGCAGAAAAAGGTACGACACGTCGAGTGTGGCAAACCCGATCTGGTCCGTATAGGACGGCATGACGACCGAGGAGCCGCCGCCCTGCGGAATGACCGCGCCTGCATTGCTGCCCGGAATTCGCAGAGAACCGAACGTCAGGCGCGTCACGGCTCCCTCTTCGATCCGCGCGCCGGCCCAGCCTTCCCAGTTGGGGGCCTGAAACGAGCCGAGGTTCCAGTCGTGCGTCACATCGTTGACCCATCCGTAAGTGGCGCCAATCTCGAACTGCTGAGCCAAGGCGAGGGGACCAAACGACAGAACGATCGCGGACAGAAAAATTACTCGTCTCGGAACGGACACGGTCACCTCCCCGGCCAGTTTACGGTTCCCCCCGCGAACTTCCAAGCTCGCGCTTAGAATCGCTTCCCGTGCTTACGGAGCTCAAGCGCGAAACGTTCGGACACGCCCGCGAAAGCGCGCTCCTGCTCGCACGGTTTCTCTTTCCCTCCCGTTGTCTCGCGTG
>DATJYD010000729.1:0-6358 GCA_035499755.1 Fimbriimonadaceae bacterium | reverse complement strand
CGGGGTTCTTGACCGGCCGGATGTAGATCGGGCGGTGCTGGTAGATGAAGGCCGGCTTCTTATCGGAAAGCGCCTGGTTGAGCCAGGTCAGCTCTTCGGGAGTGTATTGGGCGGTCGTCGTCCCGGTGTCGGTAGCGAGGGCGATGAAGCGGCATCCGCCGTAATCGAAAGAGCCATACATCTGCCCTAGCTCCTTGGTGTACTCGGCCTGAAACTCCGGCCGGGCGTTCATCTCGTGGTTGCCGGGGGCATTGAAGAATGGCACGCCGATCTCGGCGACGAGCGGCTTGATCCAGGCGCATTCCTGTTTGTACTGCTGGAGCGTTTCCTCGTTCCCATAGATGAGATCGCCGGTCGAGATCACGAAGGCCGGATGGATCCAAGAGACCTCGCGGAGAATCTCCTTGAAGACGTCGGTGGGGGGCTGGCCGGCGCCGGCGGGGCGGTTGTCGCCCAGGGCGACGAAGTAAAAGTCGGTCTTCTCGGGCGGAAGCGGGATATGGTTGACGGGCTGGAAGGCGCCCCGGAGGGCTACGGAAGCGAACGCGAGGCTAAGGAGCATGCCGGACACTATTCCCGGCAATTGTTAAGAACATGTTGTGGTCTCTTAACATGCCACGAGCCGCGGGCCCGAGCCCGAAGCCCGGTCCCGAGTATTGACCACAGCACCTGCCACCTTGCGCCGCGTAGAATTCGGACAAGTATGGAATTCGCGTCGATTCCGGAAGCAATCGAGGAGCTGAGGCGGGGGCACATGATCGTCGTCGTCGACGATCCCGACCGAGAAAACGAGGGCGACCTCATCATGGCCGGGGAGATGTGCTCGCCGGAGGCGATGAACTTCATGGTGCGCTTCGGCCGGGGCGTCCCCTTCATCCCCACGACCGCCGAGCGGCTCGCCGAGCTTCAGATTCCGATGATGACGAAGAACAACACCGCGCGCCTCGGGACCGCGATGGGAGAGACAGTCGATGCTTTGCGGGGGACGACGACCGGCGTCAGCGCATACGATCGGGCAAAAACCGTCGAAGTCTTCGTCGACGACGATGCCAAGCCGACCGACCTCGGCCGGCCCGGCCACATCATTCCCCTTAGAGCCGAGAAGGGCGGCGTCTTGAGAAGAGCCGGTCATACCGAAGCCTCCGTCGACCTCTGCCTCCTGGCGGGATTTCGGCCAGTCGCGGTTGGATGTGAGATCCTCGAAGACGATGGCACCATGATGCGCCTCGAGCATCTGATGGCGTTCGCGGCCGAGCACAACCTCAAGATCATCACGATCGCCGACCTCATCGCCTATCGGCGCAAGCACGAGAAGCTCGTCAAACGAGTTGCCGGCCCAATCGACTTCCCGACCCACTTCGGCCATTTCACCCTTTACGCCTACGAGCCGACGGTTGAGAACCAGCCCATGGTCGCCATCGTGAAGGGGGACGTGGCCAGCGAGGAAGCCGTTCTCGTCCGAATGCATTCTTCCTGCCTCACCGGCGATCTCCTCGGCAGCCTCCGATGCGACTGCGGGGATCAGCTTCAAATGGCCCTGCGCAAGATCGAGGAGGCCGGCCAGGGCGTCGTGCTTTATATCAATCAGGAGGGCCGCGGCATCGGCCTCATCAACAAGCTCAAGGCCTACGAGCTTCAAGACGAGGGGCTAGATACGGTCGAGGCGAACGTGGCGCTCGGCTTCAAGGCTGATCTGCGCGACTACGGCCTCGGCGCTCAAGTGCTCGCCGACCTGGGCCTGCGCAAGCTCCGCCTGATGACAAACAACCCCAAGAAGGTCTCGGGCCTTCAGGGCTACGGCCTGGAGATCGTGGAGCACGTTCCCCTGATCGCCGAGCCCGAGGCGAGCCGCGAGCGATACCTGGAGACGAAGCGCAAAAAACTCGGCCACATGCTTCCCAAGAATCAGTAGCCGGCACCGTTCCCTGCGACAAACGTGGTGTTGCTTGGTGTACGGCGCTAGAATGGCGGCATGGGATCACGCGCCGCGCTTTTGTTCGCCTTCTTGTTCGCCGTCGCATGCCTCGGCTTTGGCCAGGAGGTGTCCAGCCCGGAGGCGGTTGTTCGTTCCTTTCTCGCCGCTGTGACCAAAGGGGATTACGTCGCCGCGTCGAAACTGGTCAAGGGTGGAAAGGTAGGCGAGTTCCTCACCGAGCCAGGCGCCGCCGACCGGCTGCCCAAGATCTCGATCGACCACCTCGTCACGGCCACCGCCGGAAACCGCGCCATCGTTACCTTCGACATTTCCGCGACCATGCAAGGGTCGGCAGGCGCCGGCTCGGACTATATGGTGCTCGAGCGCACCGACCAGGGCTGGCTCATCGATCCGCCAATGCTGGACGGTGGACTCAGCTTCATGGCCTACCTTCTCTCCGATCCTCCCATGTTCGAGGAGGCCCACAAGGCTGCCGAGGCAACCTCTTGCTTGAGCAACGTGAAGCAGGTAGCCCTGGGAATCATCATGCTTGAAGCAGATTGCGACGACGTGCTGAAGGTGACCGCCGACAACTGGGTGGACAAAGTCAAGCCCTACCTCCAAAACAGAGCCGTCTTCACCTGCCCGCTCGATCCTAAGGGGACGATCAGCTACAGCCTAAACGCCAAGCTAATCGGGAAGAGCGACGCCGCGATCCAGTATCCCGCGACCACCGTGCTCGTGTACGAGGGGAAGGGGGGCAAGCTCGACTTTCGGCACAACGGGCGAGCCGCTGTCGCCTTCGTCGACGGTCACGCGAAGCTCGTTGGCAGAGAGGAGGCCAAGAGTCTCCGCTGGACGCCCTGACAGGCTCGCCCGCGGCGTCTGGTCTGAAACTCCAGCTTGGAAGCCCGTTGCTTTGCATTGGATCGTTTTCGATAGTTAGGAAAGGCGTCAGGGGCAAACGCTTGGACCCCGCTCTCGGTGCCGATCTCGACCTGGAACAAGGGGTGGTGAGCCGTCTAAGAGACCAGCGATCGGATGATTTCGGGGAGGCCGATGTCGTCGGAGACGACGTATTTCACATCTCCATAGCCGTCCCGCAGCAGCCGCGCGGCATGCTCCTGGCCTGGGCCGGGAGTCAGCCGGTAGCCAGATTCCGACTTCTCGACGCCGACAAGCAGCGAGTCGACGATTGCCCGAACCCCCAGGCCCCGCTCGCATTCCACGACGAGACTCCTTTGGCCGCGGCTCTTGACCAAGTCCCTCACCCCTCCCGCATGCACGGGCTGGCCGCCCTTCAGCACGACGAGAAAGTCGAATTGGCTGGCGAGATCGAGCTGATTCGTGGCCACGACGGCGATCGCACCGTGGGCGCAGCGGTCGCGGACGATCTGCATGGCGCCGACCCGGACCCATGGATCGAGCCGATCGAGGTGCTCGTCGAGCACAAGCAGGCCGGCTCCGCTCAAGAAGGTCTCGACGACGTCGCATGCCGCCACCTGAGGCGGCGCGAGGTCAGCGATCGGCTTTTGCCGGACATCCCACAGTCCCAGATGCGACAGCACCTCGGTCGCGAGCTGGGCTCGATTGGCGCCCCGGCGGTGGCTGAGATCCTGGGGCCTCACCCGGCGGTTGCAGGGCTCGGGCGCCGCGACCGAATCGGGGCGCTCGACAAAGCCGAGCTCCGGCTCTTCGAGGCCGGCAATGATGCGGAGAAGGCGGCTCTTGCCCGACGCGGCCGGCCCCACGACGCAGAGCGAATGGCCCGGCTCGAGGAGCATCGAGAGCGCGGCTGCCGGCTTGGATAGGGCAACCTCCTGGAGAACGAGCGACATCAGCCGAGAATGAGCATCTCTTTCGGCGAATGGGTCAGGATCTCGATCCCGTCGTCCGTCACCACCACGTCGTCTTCGATCCGGACGCCGCCGAAGCCCGGAATGTAGGCGCCCGGTTCGACCGTCCAGATCTGGTCCTTTGCGAGCACGGTTTCGCTCGTGCTGCTCAGACGTCCCGAGTCGTGCACGACCCGCCCGAGCCCATGCCCCAGCCCATGGCCGAAATATTGCGCGAGATCTCCCATCGCTTCGCGCGAGATCCGATCCACCTCGGAAGCCTTGACGCCCGGCTTCATGGCTTCCAGCGCCGCGAGTTGCGACTTCAGCACGGCGTCGTAAACCTCGCGATGGCGGTCCGTCGCCTCGCCGATCACAACCGTCCTCGTCTCATCGCTGCAGTACCCGTCGAGCTTTCCGCCGAAATCCAGAGTGAGAAAGTCGCCTCGCTCCAGCTTCTTCTCGCTGGCGCGGCCATGGGGCCGCGCGCTCCGCTCTCCGCTGACGACGATCGGGTCGAAGCTCAAATCGGCTCCGTTGCGCCGGAAGAAGAACTCGATTTCGAGACCGATGTCGAACTCGGCCACCCCGACCTGGATCATCCGGCGGACATGATCGAAACAGGCGTCCGCCAACTTGCAGGATCGCCGCGTCGTTTCGATTTCGTCCGCGGTCTTGACGACGCGAAGATCAGGAAAGAGGTTCTCGACAGGCAGGAGCTCGATGCCGGCGAACTTCTCGCTGAGCTTGCGATGGGCGGCGTAGGTCACGGCGTCGGCCTCGAACCCGATCTGTTTCAAACCCATTTCGGCGGCCTGCCCGGCGAGGAATTCGTTGGCGTTCGTGGCCGAGTTGTAGACCTCGACCCTCACGCCCGGAACCTGCTCTTTGGCCTGGAGCGTGTAGCGGCTGTCCGTCACGAATCGCTGATCGGTCGGCGTGAGCAAGAGAAATCCGTTCGATCCCGTAAAGCCGGTCGCCCACCTCACATTGTCGATTTCGCTGACAAGCATCGCGGGAATTCGCTTTCCCGCCATCGCGTCCCGGAGCTTCCCGATGTTCGTCGTCATATCACTTCCTTCTCCACGTTCAAAAGCGCTTCCAGGGCGAGAATGTATCCGTAGCCGCCGAAGCCGACGATCTGTCCGACCGCGACGGGAGAGATCACGGAATGCCGGCGGAACTCCTCCCGGGCATGAACGTTACTCAGATGAACCTCGACCACAGGTAAACGAACGCTGACGAGAGCGTCCCGCAGAGCGATCGAGTAGTGAGTCAACCCTCCCGGGTTGATCACGATCGCATCGGCCCATTTCCGGTGCTCCTGGATGGTATCGATCAGAGTGCCTTCGGAGTTCGACTGAAGGATGCGAAGCTCGATCCCGAGTCGTTCGGCGGTCTCCTTCAGATCCGCATCGATATCCTCCAGCGGCTTCTTCCCGTACACGTCCGGCTCGCGAAAACCGGTCAGGTTCAGATTTGGCCCATGGAGGACCAGAACCTTCATCGACTGCGACGCGTTCACGCTTGCCCCTCCGTCAAGCTGGAAAGCTCATCCTCCGGCAAGAGGTGAGGGATCCCATCTTTCACTGGAAACCGATGTCCCGCTTTCGTACAAACGAGAATGTCGCCTTCCTCGCGCAGGGGCGGCCGCTCGTCGCAGACCGGGCAAGCCAGGATCGCGAGGAATTCGGGATCGATCATGATTGCTTCTCCATCGAGACCTGCCGGTAGACGTCCATCGTCCTTCGCGCGGTCTCCTCCCAACTAAACTGGGCAACGCGCGCATACCCTCTGCGTCTCAGGTCGTTCAGCTTACTCGAATCGGCTGCAAGCTCCAAGATCGCGTCCGTCCAGTCCTTCCACCGCCGGCTGTGCATCACGACGGCCGCGTCGCCCGCCGTTTCCGGGAAGGCGCCTCCGTCACTGCACATCACCGGGCATCCGCAGGCGAAGGCTTCCAGCAGGGGCAGCCCGAATCCTTCGTGGTGGCTTGGCGCCAGGTAGAGCGTGGCCTCCCGGTAGAGAGCGCTGAGGGTCTGGGCGTCGACATAGCCGGTCGCCTTCGTGTTGGATCGCATCAGATCGTCGCCCCAGCCCGGCTTTCCGGTAACCACGAGCGGGTACCCCGCCACGTCGGCGGCCGAGACGGCGAGTTCCATGTTCTTCCGGGGCCACCTCGTTCCGACGGTCAACAGATACGGCCCGTGGAGACCGAACATGGGCCGGACCGGCACCGTGGAATTCGGATCGATGTGGATCGGACAGGCTTCCGGAATCGCCACCGTCTTCCCCCGAGACGCCGGGATGAACCGCGTCAGGATCGCAAGATCCCGCGGCTTGAACCACTCGGGACCGACGAAGAAGGAGACATCATGGATCGTCGTCACCCCGATCCGGCCGGCCATGGGGCTGAGATTGTATTGGGTATGGAGCACATGCGATCCCGCCCGCCGCGCCGCGAGGGGAAACGCGACGAGGTTCCACCAGCGAAGATTGACGGCGGGAACGCATCGCCATTCGAACCGGTCGGATTCGGGAATTCCCGGAGGCCGGGCGGCGTTGGAGAAAAGCAGGAATCGCGCGTCGGGCGCGATTTTGGACAGGC
>DATJYD010000728.1:0-2474 GCA_035499755.1 Fimbriimonadaceae bacterium | reverse complement strand
TCCCGACATCGATCTCTGGGCAGCTCAGGAAGATCAGCGCGGTGTCCTCGTCCGCTATGTGCGCCGTCGGCTCTTGAAAGACGTGGAGCGCCGTCAGATGGCGAGGCTCGACCGCAGCTTCCTCAGCTCCGTGCTTGACCCGCGCATCCTCACGATCGGCTTCGCGCGCCGCTTCGCGACCTATAAGCGCGCGAGCCTGATGCTGACCGACCGCGAACGCCTGCTTTCCCTCCTCAACCACAAGGAGCGGCCGATTCAGATCATTATCAGTGGAAAGGCCCACCCACGCGACGACGGCGGCAAGGCCCTGATCCAAGATCTCGTTCACTTCATCAACATGGAAGGTGCCCGAACGAGGATGGTCTTCATCGAGGACTACGATATGGGCGTCGCCCGCGCCATGGTCCAGGGCGTGGACGTGTGGCTGAACAACCCGAGACGACCGAACGAAGCGAGCGGCACGAGCGGCATGAAGGTCGTCCCGAACGGTGGCCTGAACTGCTCGATTCTCGACGGCTGGTGGGACGAGGCGTACAGCCCCGGCGTCGGCTTTGCGATCGGCGACCGGATGGAATACGGCGACCAAGGGCATCAGGACTGGCTCGACAGTCGCTCGCTCTATCAGCTCATCGAGAGCGATATTGCGCCGAAGTTCTATCATCGGGTCGATGACGGCCTTCCCAGCCAGTGGATCGCCATGATGAAGAAGTCGATCTCGGAACTTGCTCCGAAGTTTTCGACCGCTCGCATGGTCCGCGAGTACACCGAGAAGTTCTATATGCCGGCCGCCGGCGTGTTCTGCCGCCTCGAATCCGATGAGTTGAAGCCGGCTCGCGAGGCGCTGGCGTGGCGCGATCGGGTTCGGGCCGCGTGGCCGGCGGTGCGGGTCTTGTCAGTCGTCGATACTTCCGGAGCCAAGAACGCGATGGGTAAGGAGTTTAAGGTGAAGGTGACCGTTCATCTCGGGCAGTTGACTCCGGCAGACGTCGCCGTCCAGGGCGTTTCGGGCAAGATCGGCCCCAACCGCGACCTCGTCCACACGGTCGTCAACGTGCTTCAGCACACCGGTGAGGATGGGCAGAACCACATTTTCGAGGGCATCGTGAAGTGCGAGAACGCGGGGTACTGCGGCTACACGGTCCGGGTGATCCCGATTCACGCGGACGTGGACGTGGCCAGCGAGCTCAGCCTCGTGTGCTGGGAAAGCCGCTGAAGATAGGCTTGCCTTAGCGGATCGCTTCTTCCGTCTCTGCGTCGAAGATGTGGACCTCGTCGAGGTTGACGACGAACTCCGCCGTTTGTCCTTCTTCGATCTTCGTACCGGTATCGATCGTCGCCACGAAGTTGTGGCTGCCGATGTTCAGGTAAGCCACGTACTCGTGGCCCAGCGGCTCGAGAACGTCGACCTTGGCGGTAATCGTATTGGCGTCGGTCGCCTTGATGTGGCTATCCAGGTTCTTGTCGAAGATCGCCTCCGGCCGGATTCCGAGGGTCACCGCTTTGCCGCTCATCTTCGCGGCGGGATGGCCATTCGGCAGAGGAAGCCGGAAATCGCCGGCGTCGACCACGCCGTCATGGATCTTGGCGTCCATGAAGTTCATGGGCGGAGATCCGATGAAGCCGGCCACGAACTTGTTCGCGGGGGATTTGTAGACCCTTTCCGGCTGGTCGCACTGCTGGAGCTTGCCGTCCCGCATGATCGCGATGCGCTGCCCCATCGTCATCGCCTCGACCTGGTCATGGGTCACATAGATCGTCGTGATCCCCAGGCTTCGGTGAAGCCGGATGAGTTCGGCTCTCGTTTGAATTCGCAGCTTCGCGTCGAGGTTGGAAAGCGGCTCGTCCATCAGGAAGACCTTGGGTTTGCGGACGATCGCCCGGGCGAGGGCGACGCGCTGGCGCTGCCCGCCCGATAGTTCCTTCGGGCGGCGTCCCAGGTACTTGTCGATGTCGAGCATCTTCGCGACCTCCCGCACGCGGGAATCGATATCGCCGCGAACCTTCTTGGCCGTGTTGAAGTTGGCCACCTGCCAGAAGAACCCCTTGAGCTCCCGCAGCCGCAGGCCGAACGCGATATTGTCGTACACGTTCATGTGCGGATAAAGAGCGTAGTTCTGGAACACCATCGCGATGTCGCGATCCTTCGGCGGGGTGTCGTTGACGCGGTTGTCGCCGATCAAGATGTCGCCGTCCGTCGTCTCTTCGAGACCGGCCACCATGCGTAGAGCCGTCGTCTTGCCGCAGCCGGATGGGCCGACGAGCACCATGAACTCCTTGTCTTTGACTTCGAGGTTCAGATCGTCTACGGCTCTGACGTCCTTACCGAAAACTTTGGTGATGCTCTTAAACGTGACTCCGGCCAATCCGCTAACTCCTAGAGGGGTGCGAGCCCATTATAGCCTGATGCACGAGGCGGGAGGTTACCGTTCTTCGCAAGGCTGCCGCCCTGAGAAGCGGGGTCGCTTGGAGCACAC
>DATJYD010000727.1:0-3546 GCA_035499755.1 Fimbriimonadaceae bacterium | reverse complement strand
TGCTCGTGCTGGGCAACGGCAAGAACGTCGCGCCGCAGCCGATCGAAAACAAGCTGCGCTCATCGCACTACATCCAAGAGGCGGTCGTCCTCGGCGACGGGATGGATTCCTGCGTGGCGCTCATCATCCCGCGGTTCGAAGTGTTTCGGTCGGAGAATCCCGATCTGAAGTCGGTGAAGGACGAGGAAATCGCTCGCAACGAGACCGTGACGAAGACGATCCGCCAGGAGATCGACAAGGTCAACAAGAGCCTTGCCACGTTCGAGATGGTGAAGAAGCACACGATCATCGATCATCCCTTCTCGATCGAGAGCGGCGAGATGACTCCGAGCTACAAGGTCAAGCGGAACGTGGTGAAGCAGCGCTATGCGGCCGAGATCGCCGCGATGGCGAAGCAGATCCGGCCCGCTACGGGCTCCTCATCGTTCTCATGAGAGGGCTCTCGACCGGCGTTCGGCGTTTGGGGTGTCGAGGGGTTGGGCGTCTGGCGAATGGAGCTCCAGATTCAGAGCAGGGTCGGGCCGTCGATCGGAGCCTTGACTGGCGCGGTGAGGCCGGATTCCAGATCGGCAAGCCACGCGTCCGCGTGCTCGCGCGAGGCAAAGGTACGGTTCGCCGTCCATCCCAACGAGACCCAGTTCTCGTCCAGCCGCTCACGGACCTTCCGGACTTCCTCGAGTAGGTGGTCCGATTCGTCGATAGGCACGGAAAAGCGGAACCGCCGAGCGGCCTCTTCGACGTCGGGGTCTTCACCGGCGTCGTCATACACCCAGCCATACAGGAAGAGCGTCAAGTATGGCCATTCGTCACCGTTGAGGTACATGTCAATCCTTACTTATTAGAAGAGCTTTAGGTTCGTCAGGTTCGCAGATGGCCGGCCGGGCCAGGATGGTTTACAATCGGCCCATGGGTGTGATGATGGGAATGCTCTTGGCTGCGACGATCGCTTCGAAAAACTCTCCCGTCCCAGAGCGTCGGCTCGTGATGCCTTTGGACTATCAGGGCGTGCGGATTACCGGCGGGCTCCTCCGGAACCAGATGGACGACGCCAAGGAGTTCTATCTTCGTATCCCGAACGACGATCTCCTCCTCGGCTTTCGCCGCCGCGCCGGCAAGCCGGCTCCGGGGGAGGAACTCGGCGGCTGGTATTCCGACGACGTCTTCCACATCTTCGGCCAGATTCTCTCCGGGCTCTCCCGCCTTTATGCGGCGACCGGCGATCCCGCCTGCAAGGCCAAGGCCGAGGCTCTTTACGAGGGTTGGCGCGACTGTATCGCCCCCGACGGCTACTTCTACTACTCGAAGAGCCCGAACGCCCCGCATTACATCTACGACAAGATGGTAGGCGGCTTGGTCGACATGGCGATCTATCTCGGAGACCAGAGCGCCCTTACGTCCCTCGCGAAGATCACCGGTTGGGCCGAGACGAACCTCGACCGCACCCGGCCCTATGGAGCCGACGGCAACGAGTGGTACACGCTGAGCGAGAATCTCTACCGGGCCTATCTGCTAACCGGAGACACCCGCTATCGAGACTTCGCCAAGGTCTGGGAGTACACCCCCTACTGGAAGCTCTATGCGGAGAACAAGAGCATTTTCAGCGTCGCCTCCTGGATGCACAAGCCGACCGGCCAGCCGCTGCCCGACCTCGGCCCGAATCCGCCGGACACCAACATCGGCTATCACGCCTACAGCCACGTCAACACGCTCGGCGGAGCCGCGCTGGCCTACCGTGTAACCGGTGACCGCTGGTATCTCGATGCGATCCGAAACGCCTACGATTTCCTGCAGAAGGACGAATGCTTCGCGACCGGCGGCTACGGGCCCGACGAGGGGCTTTTGGAGAAGGGCGAGCTCGAGCGGCGTCTCGACTCCACGAGTGCGACTTTCGAGACCCAGTGCGGGTCCTGGGCGATCTTCAAGCTCTGCAAGAACCTGATCGCGATCACCGGCGATGCGAAGTATGGGGACTGGGTGGAAAAGGCCGCTTATAACGGGATCGGAGCGACGATTCCGGAGAATCCGAACGGCGACGTCTTCTACTACTCCAGCTACAACCCCTTTGGGGCGCGGAAGGTGAACCACTGGGACGCCTGGTCGTGTTGCGCGGGCACGCGGACCCAGGCGGTCGCGGACGTCGACGACCTCATTTACTTCAAGAGCCCGGACGGGATCGACGTGAACCTCTTCGTTCCCTCGACGGGTCAGTTCGAGATCGGAGGAACGGCGATCGAGATCGAGCAGCAGACCCGCTTCCCCGAGGCGCCGAACACGGAGATCACGGTCCGCGCACTCAAATCCAAGACCCGGAATCCAAGTTCGACAGCCTTCGCGTTGCGTTTTCGCGCGCCCAGTTGGCTGTCCGGGCCGGCGAGGGCAACGGTGAACGGGGAGCCCGTGGATCTGAAGGCCGACGATAAGCACTGGCTTGTGCTTCGCCGCAAGTGGACCGATGGCGACCGCGTGGAATTGACCCTGCCAATGGCCCTCCATGCGGTCCCCTTCGATCCCGTCAAGCCTTATCCGACGGCGATCGCGGACGGTCCGGTGGTGCTCGCGTTCCGGACGCCGGCCACGAGCCCGGTGAAGGACATCGACCTCGACCGTCTTTCCACCGATTTGATCCCGAGCCCAGGCGAACCGCTTTGCTTCCACGTCAAGGATCATCCGGAGATCCTCGCCCGGCCTTTCTATGCCTACAAGGAGGGCGAGGAGTACTACATGTACTTGGAGCCGGGGGCTGCCGGCCGCTTCCCTTACACGCGGATGAAGAAGAGCGGGGAATGGCGTGACTCCGGGCGCTTCTGGTTCTCGAACCAGGTGGGAGCGTGGTGCGAAGGCGAGGTCGAGGGGACGGGATTCCGTCTGATTGGCTGGGCGTACGACGATGGTGGGCATGCCGAGGTCAAGGTGGACGGGAAGGCGGTCGGGACGATCGATCAATATGGGGCGGGCCGCGATCTGCCCTTCGATTGGAAGATCGAGGGCCTCGGGCCGGGCCGGCACACGGTTCGTATCACCGTTCTGGCGGACAAAGACCAAGCGTCGAAGGATCATTACATCAACGTCGGCGGTTTCCAGTCGATCTCCGGCTGAGTCCTCCGATCGGAGAGAGCCAAGTTCCACTCCCCCTCGCGGCTTGCTCGGGGCTTTACACGGCAGACCGAACGCGGCCGCCAGGTTTCCCAAACAGGTAGCCGTGTGACGATGTATATTTGAGGCGTTATGAAATGTGTCGCAGTTGTCACTTTGTTCTGCGTCGTGATCGGCTGTTCCTATGGGCAGGGTCTACGCGCTCATATCGATGCCGCCGATAAGGCCATCCACAAGCTGATGGTCGCCAGGGACGCGAAGGGATTCAGGAAATACATGGCGAGCGAGGTAACGGCCGGCTTCAAATACGTCGAAAACGGCCAGACCGAGAGCTTCGACACCATGTGCCAAGGTATGGCGGACGGCCTTGGCCAGATGAAGTCGAGCACCAAGGCCGAGTCGAACGTCCTCAGCTGCACCGAAAAGGGCGGGACGGGCTCCGCGACGGTCCAG
>DATJYD010000726.1:0-5337 GCA_035499755.1 Fimbriimonadaceae bacterium | reverse complement strand
ACAACTCGCGACCGATCGACTTCGTCACGCTGAAGGAAGAGCTGGTCGCGAGGGACAAGCTCGACCAGGCGGGCGGGGAGGACTACCTCCTCCAGATCGCCGACTTCGTGCCGAGCGCCGCAAACGCGAGCTACTACGCTCAGGTCGTGCTGGACAAGGCGACTCTGCGGCGGCTGGAGAATGCGGGTCGCGAGATCATCGGAACGGTTCATCAGACCGACGAATCGAGCGCGGACGACCGGGTGGACCGCGCCGAGCAGCTTGTCTTCGAGGTTGGCCGGCGGCGGCTTGGCAGCCAGTTCCGGCACGTCTCCAGCCTCGCCAAAGAGTTCTTTATCGACGTCGACAACATCATCGAGTCGGGCGAGCCTCTGGTCGGGATCACGAGTGGATTCTCGGACCTGGATCGCGTGACGACCGGCTTCTATGGCGGCGACCTCGTGATCGTCGGGGCCAGGCCCTCGATGGGTAAGAGCTCGCTCGCCTTCGACTTCGCCCTGGCCGCGGCACGTGAGCGGAAGGGCGGCGTCGCGGTGTTCACTCTGGAAATGAGCGGCATCCAGGTCGTCCGCAGAATGGTGTCGATGGTGAGCGGCGTCAGCAGCCACGCCCTCAAGGGCCCGAACATTACGCCCGACACGTACCGAAAGCTCGCGGATGCCTGCGAGCACCTCTATGCGCTGCCGATCTACATCGACGACGCTTCCGAAGTCTCGCCCCTCGAAATGCGCGGCAAGTGTCGCCGGCTCAAGGCGGAATCCGGCTTGGCGCTCGTCGTCGTGGACTATCTCCAGCTCATGCGGGGCAGCCGGAGGACTGAGAATCGCACGCAGGAGATCAGCGACATCGCCCGATCTCTCAAGGCGATGGCAAAGGAATTGAAAGTCCCCGTGGTCGCCCTCAGCCAGCTTAACCGGGGGGTCGAATCGCGCGAGGACAAGCGGCCGGTCTTGTCCGACATCCGGGAGTCGGGCTCGATCGAGGCGGAGGCCGACGTCGTGATGCTGCTCTATCGCGACGAGTACTACAAGGCGAAGGAAGAGAAGCGCGAGATCGACTTCGATGTGGACAAGGTGGAGGAGGCTGAGGTGATCATCGCCAAGCACCGCAACGGCCCGACCGGCAAGGTGATTCTCGGATTCCAGCCCGCCTACGCTCGCTACCGGCAGCTTGCCTTTAGGGAGACGCTGCAGGGCGTCGATGATCCCGGCCATCCGGTTCGCCGTGGCCGCCACCGGCCGTCGTCGCCGGAGGAGTAAGGGCTGGGGTGTTGGGGTGCAGGGGTGTTGGGGTATTGGGGTATTAGGGTATTAGGGTATTGGAGGTTGGCGGGCGTCTGGTGGTTCTCGACCGGGACGGTCGTGGAGACCACGGGCAGGACGCCCGTGCCACCGCCATGCCACTATAATCTTCCGTGAGACGACTGGTTATCGCCATCGACGGCCCGGCGGGCGCGGGTAAGAGCACGGTCGCCAAGGCCCTGGCCCGAGATCTTGGACTCAACTACCTCGACACCGGCGCCATGTACCGGGCGCTCGCTCTGAAGGCGCAGAGAAACGGCCTTGGTCCGGGCGACGGCGAAGGGGCGGCCGAGATTGGCAGAACGACGGCGATCCTCTTGGCCGCAGGCGATCCTCAGCGTGTTCTGCTGGACGGCGAGGACGTAACGGCCGCGATTCGGACCCTGGAAATCGGCGAACTCGCGAGCGCGCTGAGTATCTTCCCCGCCGTCCGCCAGATCCTCGTCGCCCAGCAGCAGGCGATGGTCGCGGAGGGCGGGTTCACATTGGAAGGCCGCGACGTAACGACCGTCGTCGCGCCCGATGCCGACGTGAAGGTCTTCCTCACCGCCTCGCTCGAGGAGCGGGCGCGGAGGCGCACCTTGGAGTTGGACGAGAAGGGGATGCCCGACGACTACGGCAAGGTGCGCAAGGAGATGCAGGTGCGAGACCATCGGGACGTCACCCGCGAGGACAGCCCGCTTACGGTCGCACCGGGGGCGACGGTCGTGGAGACGGGGGGTCTGACCCCGGAAGAGGTTGTGGAGCGAATCAAAGCCCTGATCCCCGAAGAGATGAATGGTGGAGGCGGTTAAGCGGATGCGGGAGCTTACGCTCCCGCTTTTCCTAGCTCGCGAATTGGATGCATTGCAGAACTCGCCAATGATTTATGATTGCTTGTTATCGCGCAGTATTCTGCTAGCTTCCTCAACGCCCGTTCAGAGGCTGGATCGAGCCCGTTGGGACTTGTGAGACACAAACCCAAGAGCGCGAAAGCCTCCTCTTCGGTGAGCTTTAACCCGCTGGGATTATTCCCGGTGGCCATGGCTCCCTCCTTTTAGGACGCTCCTTCATTGTAGACGACACCTGCGCAAAAAACGACGAGGTTCGTTAAGAGAAATCTCCAACTCCTTAATAAATGCTGGGGAGCGGCGTCGACGGAGCCTCCTCGCCGCTCGCGGTGTCGCAGCACTTGCGGCACTGAGGCGTAGAGGCGTTGGGGCCAGCCATTGGGCCATCAGCCGTCAAGCATCGTTCCCCTCGCCGGTATACTCGACAGATGCCTCAAGGCGAGTACCTCCAATACGGAGGCCAGGCCATCTTCGAGGGCGTCATGATGCGGTCGCCCCGATTCTTCTCGGTGGCTTGCCGCGCCCCCAATGGAGAGATCGTCACCCAGACCGAGGCCCTCGAAAAGAGCTGGATCGGCCGTCAGAAATGGCTCAAGCTTCCCTTCCTGCGCGGGTCGCTCGCCCTCTTGGACGCGATGGCGCTTGGAATCAAAGCGATGAAATTCGCCTCGAACGTCCAACTCGCACCCGAATACCAGCCGGGGATGTCCAAGGCGGGAGGCAAGATTGTCGACCGATAACAAAGTCCAGGACATGGCGGTCGGCGGCGCGATGATCAGCGGGATCGCGATGGGCTTCCTGCTCTTCGTATTCTTGCCGAACTGGCTGGCGGAGGAGTTCAAGGGCTTTGATCCCCTCGAGCGCAACGTTATCGCCGGAGTGATCAAGATCGTCTTCTTCCTTCTCTACCTCGGGGGAATCGGGATGATGGCTGCGGTGAAAGATGTCTTTCGCTATCACGGGGCCGAGCACAAGGCGATCAACACGTTAGAGGCGGAGCAAGACCTGAACCTCGAGAACTGCAAGCTTCAGACTCGCCTTCATCCCCGCTGCGGGACGAGTTTCGCGGTGATCGTTTTGATCGTCAGCCTGATCCTCTTCACCTTCATTCCGCGTTACCCGTTCGGCGAGCATCCTTGGGGTCTCGCGGGGCTGCTCGCGAACACGGTCAATGCCCTGATTCGGCTCATAATCGAGATTCCCGCTCTCCTCGTGGTCGCCGGAATCTCCTACGAGCTTCTGCGCTTCGCAGGCAAGTTCCGGAACCAAACCGCGGTCAATCTCGCCTTCAAGCCGGGGATCTGGACGCAGTTCCTGACCACGCGCGAGCCGAATGAGGGCCAGATCGAAGTCGCCCTGATCGCTCTGAAGAACGTCATCAAGGCCGAAAAGGAGGGCTTGTCGATCGAGCCCCACGAAGACGCCTTGGAGTCCGCGCCGATTCCGATTCCGTGAGAAGGGAAAGCGCGCTTGGGACCGATCAGCGCGCAGCCAGGAACCAACTCGACCAGATCAGCACGTAGGCGAGAGATCCGAGCAGGCAGACCTTGCGAACGAATTCGCGATTGTACTTGCAGTACCAGGCCAGGGTCGCCCAGGCGATCACGAGGGTTACGCCTTTAACGACCGCGAACAGCCACTCGCTGTGATCGATCATCGGGCGCATGACCGGATTGAGCTCGACGATCTGTCCGTTCGCGTGCATGACCGCCGTCGAAACGAGGTCGAGCATTCCGATGAGGACCAGGAGAGCGATAGCACGAGTCGGGAGGACGAGCTTCATGCGAAAGGCCAAGCTCAGGATTTGTGCCAAAGCTGTCGTCGTCGGCGAGCTTTTCGATGAAAGCGTCGGCGATAGCCCTCGCTTCCGAGTCTTTGCAGATGAAGTGGTTGAGGATCAGGCTTACGGTCAGAATGCGATCCTTCTTGGTGTGGACGTAGCCGGACAGCGCCACGACCATGTCGAGGGTCCCAGTCTTGCCGGCGAACGGGACGCCCTTCAGCCGGTCGGCAAGCGTACCGGCGCCGGGCTTGGCAAGGGCGTCGAGCCACACGTCCTTCGTCGACTGCCTCAAGTCCCATTGGAGAAGCTTGACGATGCCGCGCGTGGTGACGAGGTCGTGACGGCTCATCCCGCTCCCGTCCTCGGGATGGAAGTCCCCGGGCTCCTCGCCGACCGTTTGGGTTAGGAAGCGTGTCAAGTCCTGATCCGCATCGGCGTAAGGGTCGCGGCCGAGGGGCTTGATCTTCGATGCGGCCATCAACAGCAGGTTTTCAGCCAGATTGTTGTCGCTATGAACGAGGCAGTCCTTCATGGTCGTGCTCAGGGGCGGTCCGACGAGAGTGAGGTCCTGAGTCCGACTGGGGACCTGGTCGATGAGCCGGAAACGGCGACCCAGGTACATCGAGGCGGCCTGATCGGGTTGGTCGAGAGAGAGGGTGTCGAGCCGGGCCGCGGTTTTCGGAAGCTCACCGTTCACGGTCAGGGTGCGACGGATGGGATCGTAGACGATCTTCGTCGGGCCGGTCTTCGTTCCCCGCTGCGGTTCCAGCCAATAGAAGCGCGGCTCGACCCACAGCCTGTCGCCCTGGCCCCAGAGCTCGACCGACCCGCGATCGACGGTGAAGGCGGAGATGGGCGCCGCGTATCTGTTGGGCAAGTCGTCCCACTCCCAGGACGGCCCGATCAGAGGTCGATACGCTTCGCGCACGTCGACTTCCCTGATGTTCTTGAGATGCAGCTCCGCCGCGGCTTGGGTGAGGCGCTCGTGCGTCATCATGGGATCGCCGGGGCTGTCGACCACGACGCGGGCTCTCATCCTCCACAGGCGGGTCTTCGGCTGGTAGCCGGGGCCGAGGATGGCGAGGGCGAAGCTGTTGGTGAGGAGCTTCTGGTTGCTCGCGGGCATGACTCTGGTCGAGGAATTGCGCTCATAGAGGGTTGCGCCGGACTCGTCGGCGACGCAGCAACTGATGATCGCTCCGGCAAGTCTCGGGTCGTCGAGGATCTTGTCCAGGTCATTCGGGATCAGGCAGGTCAGCAGCGCGGCGAGCACGGATCTATTGTGATGGGTGAGTCGAGGCGATCGCTCCGCCCTGCCCCCGGGCTGGCATCGGTTCCATAATCAAACGATGACGACGGCAGAGACGATTGCACAGGGACGCGCTCTGCTCCAATCCCTGCGGCCGCTGCCGGCTTCGGTGGT
>DATJYD010000725.1:0-3102 GCA_035499755.1 Fimbriimonadaceae bacterium | reverse complement strand
CCCTGCGAACCCATCATGCATAGATCGGACCAAAAAAAGCTGAAAACCCGGCTCTCACGCGCGCTTGACCAACAAGTTCAAGAGGGGGTTGCGGCGGCCGCGCCCCTCCGACGCCGGGACGCGGCCCGGCATGATCGCGATCTGGTTGGCGAGCCGCTGAAGAACCAAGAATTGATCCGTGCGGCCGAGCGCGTCTCTCGCCTCGATGTTCATCCAGCGAGTTCCCTCCCAGGAGGGCCACGTGTACTCGATCAGCAAGCGAGGCGAAGCTACCGTAGCGCACGAGAGCCGGTGGCTGAGAATCTGATCCCGGGACAGGGTGAACCAGCATTGATCGCCGAAGTAGGAGAGATTCTCGCCGATCGAGACGAAGCCGATGTCCCACGACGAATCTCCAGCGTAGATGCCAGGCTTCTTGTGGGGCGAGATGCCGACATGGGTGAAGCCTTCGAACGATTGGCCGAACCGTTCTTCGAGCTTCGGCCGAATCGCCGCGCCCGCCTTTGCCATCATCCGAATGGACCACCTCAGGGAGGAGACGATGACGGCCAAGCCCCCGCTGATCAAGAGGGACCTCGCTTGCCAGGACAGGTCGGCGAAGTTGAAGGCCAAGAACATGAGTCCAAGGGAAGTCGTCGTCGGAGTGCTGAGGGCAAGAGCGAACCGAACCGGCAATCGCTTGCGCGGATTATAAAGGCAGTTTTTCGGAACGACCGGCGCGGGCATCGCTTCTCCCTCTCATTGTAAGCGGTTTGGGCGACCGAGAGGCCCTTCCGCCCCACATCACCCGAGCCGGTAGCGCGTCTCCGCCAGCGAATACAGCCGCCGCCAGACCAGCCGGTTGATCGCGACGACGAATACGCACATCAGCGTGACCCCGAGCACGATGCGCGGCCAGTCTCCGGCCTCGGTGGCCCGCGCGATATAGCTGCCGAGTCCGTCCGCCCGCATCGTCCGGTTCCCCCAGGACACGACCTCCGCGACGATGCTCGCGTTCCAAGCCCCTCCCGAGGCCGTCACCGCCCCCGTCACCCAGGCCGGAAAGATCGCGGGAATGATCAGCTTCTTCCAGAGATTCCATCCGCGCAGACGCATCGACATCGCCATCTCGCGCAAGTCGTTCGGCACCGCCATCGCCCCCGCGATCGTGTTGAACAGCACGTACCACTGAGCGCCGAGAGCCATGAGCAGCATCGAGCCCCAGTTGATGCCGAGCCCGATCCTGAGAAACAGGATCGTGGCGGCGGGGAAGAGGAAGTTGGCGGGAAACGAGGCGCACAGGAGCACGATCGGCTGTGCGATCCGCGCTAGCCGCGGATTCGAGCCGATCGCCACTCCGATCGGCGTCCAAACCACGGTCGCGAAGAGAAGCATCGCGAGAACGCGCAGCAGAGTCAAGAGGCCCAGCCAGAGCGCGTGGCCGATCTCCGCCGGATGAACCTCGGTCGTGACGAAACGGGCCCCTTCGTAGATCGCGACGACGACGATCGCTCCCAGCAGGACGCCAAGAAGCACGTCGCCGTTGACCCGGATTCCAAGCTTCACCCTGAGCCGGGGGGACTTGACCTTCGGAAGACTCCACTTCGGCAGCCCCGACTGCAGGCGTCGCCACCAGCGATTCACGATCCGTGGCAGTCGCGCGGCCCGCAGAAGCTCGAGCAGCCAGGAATGAGCCTGCGTGGCCGCCGCGCTGCGATCCATCCGGAACTTCTCCGACCAGGCGACGACCGGCCGCCAGAAGAGCTGGTCGACCACGACGATCACCGAGACCATCGTCAGGATCGCCAGGAAGAGCGCGTGGAGATTCTGAGCCGCGATCGCTTTCGCCACGTACGACCCGAGGCCGGGCAGTGTGTACTGCCGGTTGAGCACGCTGATCGCCTCGCTCGCCGCGACGAAAAACCACCCTCCCCCGAAGCTCATCATCCCGTTCCAGACCAGCCCGATCATCGATGCCGGGACCTCTACGGAAACGAAGCGCCGCCACTTCGAAAAGCGGAAGACGCTCGCCGCCTCGTCCAGCTCCTTGGGTAGCGTGATCAGGGAGTGATAGAACGAGAAGGTCATGTTCCAGGCCTGGCTCGTGAAGATCGCGAAGATCGAAGCGCATTCGAGCCCGAACAGACTCCCCGGGAAGAGCGCGATGAAGCCGGTCACGGTCACCGACAGGAACCCCAGAACGGGCACGGACTGAAGCACGTCGAGCAGGGGAACGAGCAGCTTCTCGGCATGGCGGTTTTTGGCCGCCGCATAGCCGTAGGCAAGGGTGAACGCGACCGAGATGACGAGAGCGATGAACATCCGCATCGTCGAGCGGATCGCGTAGTAGGGCAGATTGCTCGGATCGAGACTGACGCTGGGCAGCGTGTTCGGCGGCCGGAAAGCGACGAAGAACCCCGCCCCCACCTTCGCCGTCGCGTAGCACAGCAGGAAGACCCCGAGGAGCAAAGCCGCGTCCGCGAGCCCGATTGGGCTCTTGGGGAGGGCGTATTTCGGGGGCAGCCGGATCATCGTGGGCGTCGCTGAGGCGCCCGCCCCAGTCCGAAGTCCATGATGAACGATTCGCGAGCCCTGTAGAATAGCGCCATGAATCTCAATCGCTGGATTGTCGTGCCGATCACCTCGGTCATCCTGTTCGGCATCGGCCTAGGCGTGATGGCCCTGATCGGTCTGGCCTGGCACTCGGAACCGGTCTGGCTCCGCTGGGGCGCCCCCTTCGTGCTTGTGATCTGGTACTTGCTGGACTGCCTCCGGGCCGAACAGCCGCAGAAATAAGTCTCCCTTCTGGCGGCGGCGAGGCATTGCCACCCAGCCGTGCGCGACCGACCGCCAGGGGAACGTCGCGAACTACACCTACGGCAGCGGTCCGCGCCTACAAACTCACCTCGCCCAACGGCGTGACCACCTATTACAAGAACACTGACACCGCCGTTCCCACCGACTCCTACTGGCACGGCGAGCCGGAGATCGTGACGACGTGCGCCTACGCCGACATTGCCTACGGGGCCTCCACGCCGTTCCAGATCGGCAATTCCGAGCAGATCTCCACAACGGTGGGAGGCGTGCCGGTCTACCAGGTCGGTATGGATGGAATCGGGGGCA
>DATJYD010000724.1:0-2707 GCA_035499755.1 Fimbriimonadaceae bacterium | reverse complement strand
GCCGAGAAGCACCGCGTCGGAAGCCGCCTCGATCTGCTTCATGATCCTGTGGTCGGTCTCTGAACCCAAATCGACCACCGGTTCATCGCGGCCGCCGAGGATGATCTTTCCGTCGATCGTGGCGACCATGTTGATGTAAAGGTAGGGGCGGCCGGCCGGCGAAGGTGGGAATCGCAGAGTGGGGTATCGAGCGGCATTCTCCGGGCTTGCCGCCGCTCCTGCGCCCAGCAGAAAATCATTCGAACCCAATACCTCAACGCCCAAATACCCCAATACCTCTCCCACCGCTTTCTTTAACACGACGTACGGCTGCTCCGCGTACCGCTTGCCGCCGATCTCGAAGGTGGGCACGTTGTAGATTCCCGCCGCATAGGAAGGGGCATCGAAGTGGATGATCCGGTCGCGATAGCGCCGTTCCTCCAAAGCCGTGCGGAGACTCTCGTCGGGTTGCGCGGCACGGTGCTCGGCAGCCCCTGCCGAGGCCGCGTCACTCCCAAAGAAGGCCGCCGCGATTCCCTCCAGCACGTCGATGTCGCCGATCCGCTCCCCGCGCTCCCAATAGGCCCGGTAGACGGCTTCGACAAACTCCTCCACTCGATCCGGTGCATGCTCCTTGATGTACTCGACGGCCTCCAGCGCGTAGTGCATGCGCATCCGCTTCGGGCGTTCCACGTTCGGCACCTCGATTCCGTCCATCAGCTTCAGGAACTCGAATCGAGAGAGAATCGGCGGCTTGTTCGACGGCTCCGGCATCGGCGCCTTCGGCTCGGGCCAGTCCAGTTCCTCCGGAATCAACTCGTGGCCGCGCCATTCGAATTTGAATTCGACTCCGAACTCCGCCTTCAGCCGCTTCACTTGGAAGAGCCCCACCCAGCACCACGGACAGAGAAAGTCGTGAGCGATTGGGATAACCAGCGGTTCAGCCATGTCTCATCCTACGCGGTTGGACGCGCCACCCTCCTGGGAGGCCATTTCTTTGCATTGCAGAGCCCAAGCCGTCATCCCGAGCCTGAGGCGAGTGGAACGAGCCTCGCAGTCGAAGTACCTCGGATTCCACCGCCCGCGCACGGACTTGCGGCACCCGCTTCACTCGCCCTTCGTTCCGAAATGCAACGGAACACCTTCTGGGGCCAACGGCTCGATAAGCCCCCGCCGTCGGGCGATACCTACAGCTCGACCGGCTGCCCGGATGCCGCGCTCTCATATCCCGCGATGGCTACGCGAGCGGCTTGGACGCCGTCGAAGGCGGTGATCGGCGGCTGCCGGTCCTCCAAGCAGGCCTTCACGAAGCCGTCCACCATCTCCGCGTCGAGATTGCTGCCGAAACCGCCGAGGGTATGCGTCACGGCGCCGTCGGAGTACCGGTCGATCTCCTGGCCGAACATGTTCAGCTCGATCAGTCCGTTCTCGCCAACCACGTTCATCGTCACGTCGCCCCAAGTCTTGAACGAGGCGTGCCGGGACCAGCTCGAATCGAGAGTCGCAAAGATGCCGCTCGGAAACTCGATCGTCAGCATCGCAGTATCGTCCCAGTCCTGGTGATACATGTTGTTGCCGGTCTGGGCCTGAACGCGGATCGGCTCCTCGCCGAGCAAGGTCCGCAAGAGATCGGACACGTGGACGGTGTGGTCGATCATGGCCCCGCCTCCGCTCAGCGGCTTCTCCACGAACCAGTCGAAGGGGCAACGCCCGCGGTTGGTCGCGCAAATCGCCTTGATCGCGCCGATCTCGCCCGCCTTCACCCGCTCCAGCAAGCGCACGAACGCCGGCGAGTAGCGGCACGGGAAGGCGGTCATCACCTTCACTTTCTCCGCGATCCGCAGCATCGTTTGGGCGTCCGCCTCGTTCGTCACGAGGGGCTTCTCGCAGAGGATATCGACCCCGCGCTCGGCGGCTTTCACCGCGTACGCGGCATGCTTGGTGTTTTCGCTGCAGAGCACGACCGCATCGCTCCTCCCGAGCAGATCGTCGAGTGTCTCGGCTGCGGGAATGCTCGTCTTTTCCGCGAAGCTCATCAGCCGCTCCGGGTTCTCGTCCCAAACTCCGACGAGTTCGGCGTCGGGATGCTTCTTGAACCCGTCGGCATAGCCCCAGACATGCATGTGCGCGACCGACAAGACTCCAACTCGAAGCGGCATGTCCGCAGTTTACACACAGCCGGTGTCACTTACCCGTCGGTGGTTTCAAGGTCCGGTCGACCCGGTGCGTCCACGTTACATCGAGCCGGTCGACGCGATATCCTGTGCGCCTCAGGAGCGCGACCACGCCGTCGTCCCCCACGACGTGAGCGGCGCCGAGCACGATGAAGGCGTTCGAGCCGTTCTTCAAGGTCGCGGCGATGGCTTCGGCCATCGAGCGGTTGCGCGCCGCCTGCAGGGACCGATCGATGATTCGACCGGAAGCCGACCTCAGGCCTTTCGGCGCACGAATTTGAGGGCGGTCAACTCGTCGCTGAACTTGCACACCTTGACGTCGACGAGGCCGACCCCTTTGCCGTGGACGAATACCTGCCCCTCCGTGATCTCCTTGCGGCCCTTCGGATACACGATCCAGAGCATCGTCTTCGGCCCCACCGCGTGCTTGATCTTGTGAAGGCCATGGAGGTCGCTCACGAGGCGGGCGAAGAAGAGAATCGCGCCGTAAGCCCCTTCCTCCCGCAGGCAATCGTCGTGCGGAAGATCGCCCAGGAACGAGCGGTCTCCAAATC
>DATJYD010000723.1:0-4025 GCA_035499755.1 Fimbriimonadaceae bacterium | reverse complement strand
ACCTCGCTGTCTCCTGCGCGCCGGACGTCATATACGTAACGGCCCCTCTTGAATGTAAGGCGCGGGTTCAGACGAAGGACGTCGGAGTCCTCAGGGTGCTGCAAGGCTTTCGCCATGAGCGTCTCTGACTGATGAGCGGACTCCGTAAGATGACACGGCGCGCAAGCGTCATCCCCGGCATAGTTCGCGTCGGGCGGAGCGATGGTGGGCTGCCAGTCGTAGGGCGGAAAGTCATTGGGGATCGGACTCTGAGCGCGAAGCGGCAGTACCACAAGGAGTCCACACGCGATCTGAATCGTGAAGAGGCGGGTCGGGCGCCGATTCCGGCACGTAGCGACTTGAATCTCGCGCCGTACACGATGTGAGGGGACCCTCCAACCAAGGCGCATCGTGGGGTATGTGCCTTTAGGGCCCATCGGTGTCGAACTTCTCACGGTAATCCATCTCGTCGGGCTTCCCTGGTACCGAGACATCAAGCTCAACACGACCCATCAAAAGGCCGGGCGAATAGGCGCTGATTACGGCGTGCCCCGTGCGAGGCGTAGCCCGGAACAGCGCGCGCGTTCTTCCCGCCACGAGGTTCCAGGTCAGTCCCGTCGGGTGTCCGAGCCAGGTTTGCTCCAGCAATTCTCCGGGGCCATATGAAGTGAAGGTAACGGGATGAGTCGAGTTGGGCACGGCAACCCCATGCTCATCGACGACGGTCGCCGTGATTTGCGCGAGACTTTCTCGGTCTCCAGCCCTGAGCTGCTTCGCGTCGGATTCGAGGAGCAAGCGGTAGGCCGCACCAGCCGTCCGGCGCTCGTCGCGGATCTCTCCCAGTGGACCACGCGCGACGGCAGTCAGGGTGCCGGGTTGGTACTCCACATCCCATAGGTGGGGAGGCCTCGGCAATCCGGAGCTGGCATCGACGTTCCGTGTGCCTAGCGCTTTCCCATTCAGCAACAACTCGACGCGGTCAACATTGCTGTAGACCTTCACCCGTAGCGGCCGGCCTTCCTGCCCGGGCCACGTCCAGTGGCCCACGATGTGGACCATGGGGATCGCGGTCCACTGGCTCTGGTAGAAATAGAACACGTCCTTGGGAATTCTCCATGCGTCGGCCATGCCAAAGGCAACAATGTGGGGGATCACGGTGTCGTAGCTTTCGCCGTCGTAATCGAACTGGTGCCAGATGAAGCCGCCTGCCATCCAGGGACGCGCGTAGAGTTCGCGCAGATACGCTTCATGTTTGTCGCAGGCCGCTTCTTCGCTCTCCGGACCGCCCCCGTATAGCCCGCGGCCTGATGTGGCCGCGGCGTATTCCGCTGTGAGGTAGCTCCGTCGCGGATACCGCCGGTGTTTCTCATCGGTTTCCTTACTGGCCTCGAGGCCGACCACGTCCACCAGCGCCTCAATCTCTTCACTGCCGGGCGAGTGCATGGCGACTGGTCGAGTGGGATCGAGTTCCCGGTACTTCTGCGCCACGGCTCCGACGACCTTTTGCGACACTTTGAGAGGCGCATTGATTTCTCCGGCGATTCCCCACACCATCACGGAGGGATTGTTGCGGTCCCGCCGGATCATCTCTTCGGCCATTCTCAGCACGTTTGCGATGTATTCATCCGGGTCGCCGATCTCCTTGTTGACCGGGAGCTCCTCCCAGATCATCAGCCCAAGGTCATCACAGGCGTGAACCGTGGCAGGATCGTGGGGATAATGCGAGGTTCGCCAGAAATTGGCGCCCATCTCACGGATCGTCTCCACGTCTTTCCGGTGCAGAGAATTTGGGAGAGCGCTGCCGAGGCCGGGATAGCACTGATGCCAGTTTGTGCCCTGAATCTGCACCCGTCTTCCGTTCAGCAGGAATCCCTCTTGTGGATCGAACTTGTACCCGCGAAATCCCAGAGGAATCTCGACCTGGTCAATCACCCGGTCTTCGGCGCGGAGAGTCGTCCGGATCCGATAGACGTTTGGGCTCTCAGGCGACCACAGCAGCGGCCGGTCCACGGAGCCCGACTGAGTCGACGGCGTGGCGCGACCGGCAGCGACGTGCAATGCGGAAGACAGGCTGCCAGCCACACTGCCGCCGGGCTCGATGATCTCTTGAAGCAGAGTCGATTCGTGGTCTTCTGATGCCCTGCTGACAATCCGGGTTTCGATTCTGATCTTGGCCGAGTCAGTGCTGACCGCGGGGGTCGTCCACGTTACGTCCGCGACATAGATCCGTCCTGAGAGCCGCAGCCAGGCGTCGCGATAGATGCCGCCGTAGAAATTGTAGTCGGTCTTAACGGTGGGTGGGACGGTTGGATGGTAAAGATTGTCGACCTTCACCGCCAGGACATTGTCCTGTGCGCCGAAACGAACCGCGGGTGTCAGGTCAAGTTCAAAACTCGTGTACCCGCCCTTGTGTTCCCCCACGGTCCGGCCATTCAGCCAGAATTCCGACACGCTGTTGACGCCTTCCATTTCAAGAAAGACAAGCTTGCCGGAATGGGTGTCATCCAGCGTGAAGCGTTTGCGATACCATCCGATGCCGCGCCAATAACCAGGCTTTTCATCGGTGACGTCGTGGGCGTTCCACGTATGGGGCAGATCGATGGCCTGCCATCCGGCGTCGTCATATTCAACGAGGTGAGCGTCGCGGAAGCGCGGTTCGATGTTTGCCGCTTCGCCATTCTCCCTGTCGAAGGAACCGAGATCACCGGCGCCCTTCGCCTGCCGAGCAAAGAGCCATCCCTCGTTGAAATTGTCGCGTTGTCTCGGGATTTCGTCCTGAGCGCCCGGCGACGAGACTTGGGAGCGCGAGGCTTGATCGGCGTCCGAAAACGCCGGAAGCGTCGAGCCGGCGACTAGCGTTTCCAGAAAGCTTCTGCGGTCCATTTGTTCCGGTGTCCTGCTACTTTCTGGGTTCCCTCCTGTGCTTTGAGAGCCGGAGGCGGGAGCCGAGCAACAGGATTGCGAGAAGGATTCGGTCGACCACGAGGCGCATTGTATCACGCGGCTTCGCACTTCTCCGGTCTTATGGAGATCAGGGGCCTGCCTCGAGCGATCCTCGAGAGCCTCTTCGCTCCTGTAGTGCGCCCGGATTGGCGCGGCACCGTGGTAAGTCTGGCCCTGTAATGTAGCCGACCGATGCCGGGGTGTGGAGAACGGCTCCAGGCGAAAATCTGTTTTGGCGGAATGGGTTCGTTTAAGCTGGTTTAAGCGGATTTAAGGCTGTACTGTGTCCCCGGTGGGAGAGGCAGGAAGACTAAGGAAAAGAGCCCTCTCCCTTTTGGGAGAGGGGGACCGCGCAGCGGTGGGTGAGGGCCAGAGAGAGCCGATCACAACGGCCACCGCTCTCCGACCGTCTGCTCAATAAAATGCGACTCTCAATAAGCCATCCGTAGCGCCTGCGGCTAGCCGGAGCCAATGTCAGGTGTCGCGGTGCGGCGACCGCGCACCGACAACCACAAAGGGCTTCCACTTGAGATCGGGCACGAAAGGGTAGGTGGGGACGCGATAGCGGTTCGCGGAGAGATGCTCGATGTCCTGATTGACGGCGCCATCCGTGAGCGCCATCAGGTTCGGGTTCGCGATCCGGGCGATCTCCGGGACCAGATATCCTGCTTTCACAACGACAATTTTGAAGGTCGCCGGTTCCAGCCCCAGCGAGGTGAAATCGCGAATCTCGTGGAAAGGACGCCGCCTTGCCGTCAGCACGACCGAAATACCGTCAACCTGGACGACAGCCTGGCGCTCGGGCAACTGATCCGTCTTAAGCAGGAAAATCACTTTGGCAGTGACGTGCACGGGGGAATTGCCCACCGGGTCGAGCGTGCCTCCGAACGAGAGGGGCAGAGTCGCTCCCACGCCTGCGCGATAACATGCTTCCGTCGCCGGCCGGTCAGCAATGCCGGCGATCACGGCGTTATGCACACGATGCCGCAGGAGCGCCGCCAGGACGTCGGCGCGGTCGCCCGTACCTCCGGCCGTCGGATTGTCTCCCGAGTCGGACAAAACGACGGGTTTCGTCTGGAGGGCCTGTGACCTCTGAATGCAAT
>DATJYD010000722.1:0-3184 GCA_035499755.1 Fimbriimonadaceae bacterium | reverse complement strand
GGAGGGACCGACGACTCCGAGAAGTTTGAGAAGCTGGTTCACAAGTCCGATCGTCGGGTTCAAGATCCAGATGAACACGACCGAAGTCGCCACGGTCGGAACGATCGACGGGAGGTAGAAGGCGGTGCGAAAGAGGGCCATGCCCCGCACATTGAGATTCAGGAGGAGCGCCAACCCGACGCCGACGATGATCCCCAGGGGAACCGAGATCAGCGCGTACTTGACCGTCACCCAGGCTGACTTCCAGAAGAGGTCGTCCTGGGTGAGGAGCATCCGGTAGTTAGCGCTTCCAACCCACTTTGGCGGCGCCACGATGTCGTAGCGGGTGAAGGAAAGGTAGATGCTTCGCACGAACGGCCAGGCGGTGAAAGCGAGAAAGCCGATCAGCCAGGGGCTGATGAAGAGATAGCCCACCAGGTTTCGCTTGACTCTGTGATTCCCGCCTCTTCGCATCGCGTGTAGGAACTATCTTAGCGGAAGCCGGCATGCGAATCACCACGCCGTTCGTCTCGTCCTATATCTTGTGCAAAGCCGGCGCCTTCAGATCACAGACTTCAGACTAGAAAGCGGCCGACCATGACCTGGGACCGAACGAAGGGACGGCCCGAGCCGATTGCCGCGCTCAACCGGATCGTCGAGAGAGAGAATGGAGAGCCGCTAGTCGATATCCGAGTCGCCGCGCCCTCAATCCGGCTTTTGCGCCCAACCGTCATTCCCTACGTTCGCAGGAGGGTAGCCGAAATGTGCGAAGAAGCCGCGAGAAAGCTTCCCGCCGGCTACCATTTCAGCCTCGTCGAAGGCTGGCGGCCAATCGAGCGCCAGCAGAGGATCTACGATTTTATGTGGGCGGCGGCCGTCGAGGCCTTTCCCCATCGGGACCATAAGGCCCTCCGGCGCACGGTCTGCCGCTGGGTAGCGCCAACCGATCAGAAGGCGCCTCCCGGCCATTGCACGGGCGCAGCCGTGGACGTCTGGCTCGTCGACGACGCCGGCGAGCAGATCGACGTCACCTCGCCTTTCGATCGATTCCACGGATCGCCGACATATGTCCTGGGACTCAGCGAGGTCGCGCAGCGCAATCGAATGATCCTCGTCGACACGATGCTCTCGGTCGGGTTTTCGAACTGCCGTGACGAATGGTGGCATTACAGCTTCGGAGACGCGGGCTGGGCGGTGCGGCTCGACCAGCGAGAATGCTGCTACGGGGTCGCGACCCTCCCGCGCGAGCTGTACGTCGAGCTCGAGCGACTTCACGAGGAGGGGATGAAAGAGCGTATCAACCCGTTCAGGCCGAAGGTCGAGGCCTGACCTTCCGCATATCCAGCTGTATCCGATCCGAGCCCAGTCGCCTTCCTCCCAACGGCACAAAACAGACCGCCGCACCTCCCCAGGCGAGCGTGCCCATAATGAGCCATGCAACGAGTGGTTCTGGTTGGATGCGGATTCATGGGAAAGATGCACGGCAACGTCTACAGCAGGTTGCCGAACGCGGAGATGGTCGCGGCCGTCGACAAAGACCCGGAGCGCCTCAAGATCTACTGCGACAGCTTCGGCTGCACTGGCTACGCGACGCTCGAAGAGGCGATTGCCGCCGAAGACCCGGACGTCGTGGACATCTGCCTCCCCACCGATCTCCATAGCGAGTTCACGATCAAGGCGGCGAAGGCGAAGAAGAACGTCTTCTGTGAAAAGCCGATGGCGAGGACCCTCGCCCAGGCTCAGGAGATGGCCGGAGTCTGCAAGGAGAACGGATCGCGGCTGATGATCGGCCATTGCATCCGCTTCTGGCCGGAATACGCGCTGCTCAAGCAGATCATCGACGATCGCCGCCTCGGGAACCTCCTGTCCGTCAATCTCACCCGGTTCGGCGAGTTCCCCACGTGGTCGAGTGAGAACTGGCTCGCCGACGAGAAGCGGGCGGGAGGCGGCGTGCTCGACATGCACATCCACGACACCGACTTCGCCCATTACATTCTCGGCGCTCCCGACGAGATGGTCTCCTACGGGACGATCGACGAGCACGGACCCTCCTACGCGGTGACTTCGATGGCCTTCGGCGCCGCCGTCGCTCTCGTGGAAGGCGGCTGGAATCTTCCTCACCTCACGCCCTTCCGCATGACCTTCCGCGCGATTTTCGAGCACGGCGCCGCGCTCTGGGACGGCGGCCCGATGACCGTCTACGAGCAGGGCAAGGACCCCGTCGTTCCCGAGTTCCCCAAGATGGAGGCCCAGGGCGGCGGCAACATCTCCGACCTCGGCGGCTACTACGTCGAGCTGAAGTACTTCGTCGACCGGCTGGAATCTGGCGAGCCTTTCGAAGTCGTGACACCGGAGACCTCCATGCAGTCGCTCGAAACCACGCTGGCGGAGATCGAGCAGATCAAGGCGAGGAGCGCGAAATAGCCCGATCGCGCCGACCCCTCACGCCCACGAGCTTCGCCGCCGGAATCGGACTGGCGGCCTTCACCCTGCTCATTCTTCTTCCCATTGCGTGGGTGCTCATCAATAGCCTGAAGAGCGGCTATCAGATCGTTTCCCATCCTTGGTCGATGCCGACAAGCCCGCACTGGGTGAATTTCAAGAACGCATGGGACGAAGCCGGAATCGGCCAGGCCCTCCTCAACAGCGTTATCGTTACGATCGCCACGCTCGTCATCCTTCTCCCGATCGGCTCGATGGCGGCGTACGTTCTGGCTCGCTACTCCTTCCCCGGACGCAACCTAATCTTCGGCACCTTTTTGGGGGGCATGATGTTCCCCAACTTCCTCGTCATCGTCCCCCTCTTCTTCCTCGTCCGCTCACTCGGGCTGTGGGATACGCGGACCGGACTCATCCTGGTTTACGTGGCCTACTCGCTCTCCTTTACGATTTTCGTGATGACCGGCTTCTTCCAGTCTCTTCCCCACGAGCTGAGCGAGGCGGCGATGATCGATGGCTGCAGCCATGCGCGCACGTTCTGGAAAGTGATGTTGCCGCTCGCCCGCCCGGGTCTGATCGTGGTGGGGATCTTCAACGCGATCGGGCTGTGGAACGAATACAGCCTCGCGCTCGTGCTCATCCCCAGCCCGTCGAACTGGACGCTCCCGATCGGCATCGCCCAGGTTACGATGACCGAGCAGTATCAGAGCGACTGGGGCGCGCTCTTCGCCGGCCTCGTGATCGTCATGATGCCGGTGCTGATCGT
>DATJYD010000721.1:0-3207 GCA_035499755.1 Fimbriimonadaceae bacterium | reverse complement strand
ATCCAGCGATGGGTCGCAAACCACGCGAACGTAAACCAGAAGTGGGTCGCATCATCGTGATCTCAACCAAGGTTCGTCAGTTCCCCATACTTGCCCCTAAAACGCCGAAAGGCGCTAAGCCCAAGTAAAGGAAGCGTGCGGTTCCCGGCCCTAAACCGGGGCCGCAGCTTATCAAGTCAAATTGTCATATAAAATGGTTGTATGAGGGCAACACTTCTCTCAAGCGGTAGGTCTGGAAATTCGGCTGCCTACTCCTTCTCGGTATCCGGCGACACCGCCGAGTTCAGGCTAACCCTCGATCTGATTGAGAATGACCTGGAGTCGAAATCGTCAAAGTCGCTTGGACAGATAACACGCAGCCTTCGGCGTCCCACCCAACAGGGCACGGACTGGATCGCAACACTTGAGTATCCTCTCCCGGAGCCCGCTCCTGGCCGATGGCTTGAACTTCAACTGCCACCGGAATTTGTAATTCAAAGCTAGTCCCAAAGGAATCCTTCCAGGCAGTGGTCCCTACATCTACACGCGCCTGATGATTGTCCGCAGATACATAATGAGACGTTATCGGCTCACTTCGTTCGGGCTCCGCCAAAGCGCCGCTCCCCTCTGGGTCGCTAGCGGCGTCTTTCCGCGATAACGCTTCATTATGTGTTTCGACAAGTCAGAGGCTCCGAGAGACGAAAGACCAGAGACGAGAGACCCTGGTCATTGACGATTGAGAGATTGACGATTGACGATTGGCGGCTACGCCACTTGCAGTTGCTGCCCATCTCGGAGATCGCGGCGTTCGATTTCTGCGTTCTTCTGCGTCTTCTGCGGTGAGACGTCTTCGACCTTCCACGCGCCGCTGACTCCGAGTCCCCGACCGCACCAGAAGCAGTCCAATCGCCCGTCGCGGCCTTCGTAGCCGCGCGACCCCATAATGGAGCCGTCGATCGGAACCTTCGCGAAGTCCTGCATTGTCTCGGTTCTGTGCTTGCTCGCTGGATGGCTCGACGCCAGCGCCTCAGTTCAGCGATAACGGCCTTGACCTTGTGTTCGCGCTTCGCCACATTGGCAACTGCGTGGAGACGATCGTATACTTCAGTTACTTTCTTCAAGCTGTTGGAGGGGGGCAGTGGAGATGAAGTTGCAGTGGGTCTTGTCGGCAGGGGTTGTGTGCGCGCTTGCGCCGCTCGCTCGCGGCCAGTACATCGGCGCAGGGTTTCCTATTATCGACGCCCAGGATCATCTCAGTGAGATCGACGTGAGCGACCCGTCGATCGTCACTCAGGTGCAGGTGACGATTCTCGGTTTGAGCCATCCCTGCGCGGGGGACGTCGGCATCTTGCTCGACCACACCGACCCGCATGGCAACGCCCGGGATATCTGGCTGTTCGAGAGGCCCGGAGTCACGGACTGGAATCAGAAGCAGGGACGTCTCAGCTTCGACGGAGACTACGCATTTTTTGATAGCGCCGGCTCGACGCTGGGCGATGCCGTCAACGGTGGCGGGTCGACCGTCCCTCCCGGGACTTATCATCCGGCGCAATGGGATGGCTCGCCTTCGGGTTCCCTTACGTTTCTGCCCGATTTCGACGGAGAAACGGCAGCGGGAACGTGGACCGTCGGCGCGAGCGACTGGGTGAGCGGCGACGAGGGAGCGCAAGCGGATGGAGGCTCGACATCGGCGTCGTGCCCGAGCCCACCACGCTGGCCGCACTCGGGCTGGGCGCCCTTGCCCTCGTCCGAAGAAGGCGCCAGCTTAAGGGCCCCCGGGGAGCTCTCGCGCTTTTAGTCCAACGAGGAAAGATCATGATGAAACGAACGCACTTTATTCTTTTCGCTCCGCTCCTTCTCGCTTCAAATGCGATCGCCGACGATCTTTGGAACCAGCAGGTCGGGGTACCGGCGGCCTACACGAGCTTCCCTCAACAGGAGTTCGACGATGGCATCTTCGACACCTACACGACTTTCATGGTCGATGATGTCGTGGTTCCCCAGGGAGCGGGTTGGGACGTCACCTCGATTTCGATATGGGTCACGGCGAGTTCACCCAGCCAGTTCCAGAACCTGCAGTCCGCTCGCCTCAACATCTTCGATAATCCCGGCAGCACGGACGCACCGCCCGCATCGGACGATCCGATGAACGGAACCATCAAGAACGTTTCGGTAAGTGCCGTGTCCGGCCGGTCGAGCACCTTCGAGGTCACCGCGGCGGACCTCTCCGTCAATCTCGGCCCCGGCGAGTATTGGATCGGGCTGACCCCAGTAGGCGGAGTCGTGTCGATCGGGCAATGCTATGAGGTTTACTGCTCGAACAACCCCGCCGGCGCGTTGAATGGGTCGGCGGCGAGGAACCCTGGGGAGGGATACCAATTCCCCACGGGCAGCGATTGGGGCTCTCTCCATGACTTGAACAACGACGCCGGACCCGACTACGGGGCGATCGACTTGCAGGGGACCGGGGCGCCTGAGCCGGCCTCATGCGCGGGCGTGACGGTCGGAATTCTGGCGCTGCTTCAGCGCAGGGCTCGCTCAGTTCGGAAGTCCTCAGAGCGATCCCGGCGCACGTAAGAAGACTCCAAAGACTCAATACCGCTCTACGACTTCCCTGCTCCGAGGCCTCAACCCCTGGCCCATTCTAACCGCTGAGGACGCAGATGGACGCAGAATCATCTCCAGTTGCTAGCCCTTCCCTGCTCTAAGGGTCCTGGGGGCGCTTTAGGATGGCAACGTCTCCGTAGCATCGCAGCGTCGATGTCACCCACTTCGCGAAGGTTTCGCTCGTCCCCTTTTGCCGCAGGCTTGCGATGATATCCTTGTCGCGACGGCCCTCCGCGATCCACTGCAAGACATCCCCGCGGATCGCTTCCATCGACTCCGGAGGGATTGCGCTGACCTCAGCCGCGCAGCTCATTGGGGGACGGAACCAGATCTCGCCGTCTCGTACGTCTTTGGTGCCGAACACGGAGCCGCCGACGAACTTGCCGAACAGCCACATCCACAGCATGCTCCTATTCTAAGCCTTTGATAGGGTCCAAATGGACCCCTCTCCGGGGCTTACTTTAGGCATTCAGTCGTCGAGGAGCTGATCGAGCGCGCGCTCGACTTCGGACCAGTTGACCTTCGCGTCCGGCGCCAGCTTTTCGGTCGAGGCCTGGACGTCGCGGATCTTCTCCAGCGCCGCCTCGTGCTCGTGGATCAGATGCGACGTGTGCTCGGAGG
>DATJYD010000720.1:0-6328 GCA_035499755.1 Fimbriimonadaceae bacterium | reverse complement strand
AAGACCTTCACGAACATGCTCGCCGACGTGCCGGACAGCGCCTTCCAGATCCTCGTGAAGGCACGCAGCCACTACTCGATCATCGCGGACAGCGAGGGCCAGACCGACCTGCCCGAGTACCGCTACCTCAAGAATGACAAGCAGACCGACTGGGACAAGCGAGCGCGCGGGCTCGGAGGATTCGACACGAGCGCGGCCGAGGAAAACATCCTGGAACTGCCTGACGACCGATACAAGGGCGAAAGCATCTACATCCACGAGTTCGCCCACACGCTCTCGAACTACGTCTTCGTCAAGAGCGATCCCAAGTTCAAGGCAGACTGGAAGGAAGCCTACGAGGATGCGATGAAGGAGGGCCTATGGAAGGACACCTATTCCGCGACCAACAAGGATGAGTATTGGGCGGAAGGCGTGCAGGCCTATTTCGATTGCTGCCGCAGCGCGAATCCGCCGAACGGCGTCCACAACCAGGTCTGCAACCGCGAGGGGTTGAAGAAGTACGATCCGCGGCTCTACAACCTGATCGACCGCGAATACGGCCACAACCCCTGGCGCTACGAAGGCAAGTACTGCACGACCGGTAAGTGAAGCGGCCGGGTCGCTACCTGCCGAGAGGGAATCCGAAGCAGATGCCCCCGACAAACTGCGGCTTCGCATTCGACTTGTAGGGATAGTCGAAGATCGTGGCGAGGTTCGCCGACACAATCAGACTCTTGGAGGCGTATAGCCGGCCGGTAAGCCCGGTCTCTTCCTTCCAGAGCCCCAGGAAGGTGGTCTTCGGCTTCGTATAGACTCCGAGCTTTTCCGGCCCGGAAGTAAACGTGTAGGTGAACTGGAAGCCGGCGCAGATTCTCGGTTTTTTGTGGAAGCTGATCGGATAGGTTGGATCGTAGGAGAGGGCGCCGATGAGCGAGCCGTTGCCGTAGCGAACGAGCGAGGCGGCAACGCCGAACTCCTGGTCCCAGGTTCGCACGAAGTTGTACTTCGTCTTCAGATAGAGTTGGACATCGCTGCCTTTTGAAATGAGGGTCAGCGTGGCTTGCGTCCGGGCCGAAAGTGCCGGGGTGGCATCCTCGAGGGCGATCCCCGAGTTACCTGGCGCGGCGCAGTTCAACTGCCCGAACGAAGGAAGGATTGGAAGAAACGGCATCGTGATTTAACTCCTGGCTAGCTGCGCGAGGCCAATGCAGGACGCTCGGCTTCGCTCCCGTCTCTCCCTTCGGGCTCGTTCCTTATCGTCGGTTTCTGACAGAGCGCTCCCGTTCAGTCAGTGGCTAAGAAGACCGTGTATGCGGGCAGAATCGCAATTACACAGAACCCGTGCCAGCAGGAATACGAGCATGGACACGTGGGCATGCGGGACACCAAGGGTTTCAACCGGAAACGCTTTGGGCGTAAGATCAGAGCGGTGAAGATATGAACTCAAGATCCGTTTTCTTGGGCGCGGCAATCGGCTTGGCGGCGCTCCTCACTCTTGCCGGATGCGGCAGTTCCGGCTCCGGCGCATCCTCGAACAACGAGCCGGCGCCGGCGGCGGGCAGCGGTTCCGCAAAGATCGACATCAACCCCAAGACCGGCAAGCAGATCGTGATGGGCTTCGCCCAGGTGGGCGCGGAAAGCGGCTGGCGCACGGCGAATACTCAGTCGATCAAAGACGAAGCCGCAAAGCGCGGGATCGACCTCAAGTTCTCGGATGCCCAAGGCAAGCAGGAGAACGAGATCAAGGCGATCCGCGGCTTCATCGCGCAAGGGGTCGACATTATCGCCTTTTCGCCGATCGTCGAAACCGGCTGGGGCCCGGTGCTCCAAGAGGCCAAGAAGGCGGGCATCCCCGTGATCGTCTCGGACCGCCGGCCCGACGTGCCGGACGACCTCTACGTCACTTTTATCGGATCGGATTTCGTTCAGGAGGGTCAGCGGGCGGCGCAGTGGCTCGCCGACCATACCGGTGGCAAGGCGACGATCGCGGAGATCACGGGAACGACCGGCAGCGCGCCCGCCAACGACCGCGCAAAGGGTTTCCGCGACGTTCTCGCGAAATACCCCGGCATGCAAATCGCGTCCAGCGAGACCGGCGACTTCAAACGGGATAATGGCAAGCAGGTGATGGAAGCCCTCCTCAAGAGCCCGACCGGCTCCAAGATCACCGCGCTGTTCTGCCACAACGATGATATGGCGATCGGCGCGATTCAGGCGATCAAGGAAGCCGGCAAGAAGCCGGGCAAGGACATCGTGATCGTCTCGATCGATGGCATCAAGGACGCCCTCGAAGCGCTCAAGGACGGGGAGACGAACTACGTCGTCGAGTGCAACCCCCTGCTCGGGCCGCGGATCATGGATGCGGTCGAGGCGACCCTCGCCGGCAAGACGCTGGAGAAGCGGACGGTCGTTCCCGACGAGGCATTCGATCAGGCGGCCGCGATCAAAGCCCTGCCCGACCGGAAGTACTGATGGTCGATGGCTGATGGTGGGATGGGGTGATGCCTGGTGCTTGATGCTTGATTCCGAGCAAAGCATCGGGCACCCAGCCCGAACCGCGGTCTCTCGTCTCTAGCTCTCTCGTCCCTCTAAACGCCGAACACCGAGCCCTGCCAATGCCCGCCCTCCTCCGCCTCACCGGAATCGTCAAGCAGTTCCCGGGCGTGCTCGCCTTGGATCGCGTGGATTTCGACGTGAATGCTGGAGAAGTCCATGCCCTGATGGGTGAGAACGGCGCCGGGAAGAGCACGCTGATCAAGGTCGCGACCGGCGTCTACAGCGCAGACGACGGCGCGATCGAACTGGCCGGCGCCGCCGTTCAGCCGCGCTCTCCCGCCGACGCGGTGCGACTCGGGATCAGCACCGTCTATCAGGAAGTCAACCTCGTTCCCAACCTGACGGTGGCCGAGAACATCTGCCTGGGCCGCGAACCGCGCGGTCGCTTCGGAATCCGATGGGGAGCCTTGCGCTCGCAAGCCGGCGCGGCGATCGAGCGGCTCGGGCTCGACCTGGATGTCCGCCGGCCGCTGGCGACCTGTTCGATTGCGATTCAGCAGATGGTGGCGATCGCCCGAGCCCTCGACGTATCCGCGAAGGTCCTCGTCCTCGACGAGCCGACGTCGAGTCTCGACGCGGCGGAGGTCGCGCAGTTGTTCGAGGTCGTGCGGCGACTAAGAGGCGAAGGCCTTGGGATCGTATTCGTCACCCACTTCCTCGATCAGGTCTATGAGATCTCGGACCGGATTACGATCTTGCGGAACGGACAGAAGGTGGGGACGTGGGAAACCGCCGAGCTTTCCCGCCTGGATCTCGTGACCCAGATGATCGGCCGCGACGCTTCCGAGTTGGAGCGTCCGGCCGCCGTTCGCGCTGGGCCGGACGCGAGCACGCCTCCTTTGGTGCTGGCGCGTGGACTGGGCCGCCGGGGGGCGGTCAGCGGGATCGATCTCGACCTCAGAGCGGGCGAGGTCGTCGGCCTCGCGGGTCTCCTTGGATCGGGACGCACGGAAGCGGCGAGGTTGGTCTTCGGGCTCGACCGGGCGGATACCGGATCGATCGAGATCGATGGCGCGCGACGCCGGATCGGCCCCCGAAGCGCGATCCGCCGCGGGTTCGGGTTCTGCTCCGAAGACCGCAAGGCAGAGGGAATCTTCCCTGAGATGAGCGTTCGCGAGAACATCCTCATCGCGCTTCAGGGTCGCCGGGGCTGGCTCCGGACCTTCTCGCCGGCCCGCCAACGGGACATCGCGAACGAGCTGGTGGCGCGACTTCGCGTACAACCCGCGGACATCGAACGGCCGATCCAGTTCTTGAGCGGCGGCAACCAGCAAAAGGCGCTCCTCGCTCGCTGGCTCGCGATCGAGCCGCGCCTGCTCCTGCTGGACGAGCCGACGCGCGGCATCGACGTGGGCGCGAAGTTCGAGATCATGTCGCTCGTCGAGAGCTTGCGTCAGAAAGGGACCTCCTTCCTGTTCATCTCCTCGGAGCTTGCCGAGGTGGTACGGACCTGCTCGAGCGTGCTCGTCCTCCGCGACCGAAAGGCGATCAAGACGCTTGCGGCCGGCGAGATCTCGGAGCAGGCGATCATCGCGACGATCGCAGGGGACGACTCGTGAAGCGGCGGGCTCTTCCCGCTTGGTTCTGGGCTCTCGGCTTTCTCGTCTGCGTCCTTCTCTTCAATCTCCTCTTCACCCCCGGCTTCTTTCACATCTCCGTCCGCGAGGGCCGGTTCTTTGGGAGCCTCGTCGATATCCTCAACCGGGGCGCGCCCGTGGCCCTCCTCTCCCTGGGAATGACGCTCGTCATCGCGACCGGTGGAATCGATCTCTCGGTGGGAGCGGTGATGGCGATCGCGGGAACCGTCGCGGCCTGTCTGATCGCGCGGCCCTCCGATAGCCCGCTTGGCGGTTTGAACCTGCACGGCTCCGTTCCGTTGATCGTTCTTGGGGCATTGCTCATCGCCGCCCTCTGCGGCCTGTTCAATGGAATCCTCGTAACGCTCCTGGACCTGCAGCCGATTATCGCGACGCTCCTGCTGATGGTCGCCGGTCGCGGCATCGCGCAACTCCTTTCCGACGGCCAAATCGTGACGTTCGAGGAGCGCCGCTTCGAGCACGTCGCGACAGGCGCTTGGGCGATGTTCCCGAATCCGGTTTGGATCTTCGCCGCCGCGTTTCTTATCTTCGGCGTCTTGACGCGGCGCACGTCGTTGGGTCTATTTATCGAGGCAACCGGCAGCAACCCGGTCGCCGCGAAAGTCGCCGGCCTCAATGCGAGGGGAATCAAGATCGCGGTCTACGTCCTTTGCGCTTTGATGGCGGGCGTGGCCGGCATCATCGGCACCGCCGACATCAAGGCCGCCGACGCGAGCAACCTCGGGCTCTATTCCGAGCTCGACGCGATCCTCGCCGTGAGCGTGGGAGGGACGTCGCTCATCGGAGGACGCTATTCGCTGATCGGCTCGATCGTCGGTGCCTATCTGATGCAGACCCTGACCACGACGATCCTGACCCGAGGCGTCTCACCGGAGCTGACGCTCGTGCTTAAGGCGGTCGTGGTCGTGGCGGTCTGCCTGCTCCAGGCGCCCTCGTTCCGGCAGATCTTCGCGAGGAGGGCGCGGGCGTGAGCCGCGAGGCGCTTCGAGAGCGGCTTTCGGTCATGATCACGGGGTTCGTGTTCGTGCTCATGTTCGTCGGTTGTGGCCTCCACTTCGACCGCTTCCTGACCCTGCGCGTCTTCATGAACCTCTTCTCCGACAATGCGTTCCTGGGCGTGGTCGCGGTCGGGATGACCTTCGTGATCCTGACCGGCGGCATCGACCTCTCGGTCGGGTCGATGGTCGGCTGCACGAGCATCATGGCGGCGTGGCTGATGCAGAACACGCACATGCATGCGCTGGCGGCGATGGGGATTCCCCTGCTCTTCGGAATTGCGATCGGCGCGATTCAGGGCTACCTGATCGCCCGGTTCAACCTACCGCCGTTTCTGATCACGCTAGCCGGGCTGTTCTTCTGCCGGGGCATCGCCCTGCTAATCAGCACAGCCTCCCTGCAGATCGACCGGCCGGCGTTCAACGCGCTGGCCTCCTACTCGATCTCTCTGCCCGGCAAGGCTTCCCTGCCGACGGCATCGATCGTCTTCTTGGCGGTTGTGGCGATCGCGATGTTCATCTCCCGCCAAACTCAGTTCGGCCGGAACGTGTACGCGATCGGAGGCAGTTCGGCCTCGGCCACTCTGATGGGGCTGCCGGTTCGCCGCACGCTGATTCTCGTGTACGTGCTGAGCGGCTTCTGCTCGGCGCTGGGCGGCGTCGTGTTCACGCTTTATGTGCTGTCGGGTTACGGACTGCAGGCGCAGGGGATGGAGCTCGATGCGATCGCCGCGACCGTGATCGGTGGCACGCTGCTGACCGGCGGGGTCGGCTATGTGTTCGGCTCGGTATTCGGCGTCGGCATTCTCGGCACGATCCAGGCGCTGATCACGTTCGACGGCACGCTCAGTTCATGGTGGACGCGCATCGTGATCGGCGCGCTGCTGTGCGCGTTCTGCCTGCTGCAGCGGGTGATCGAGCGGCATGCGGCACGCCGCAAGTCGAACGGCACCGGACTGTACGCGCCCGCCGACACCGCCGACACCGCCGACACCGCCGACACCGCCGATACCGGCGGCAATCCGCGCGCGCCGCGCGCCGGCACCAAGGACAAGCCCGGCGATTACGGCGCGATGGTGTCGCGCACCTGAGCCTCGCGGTTGCGAGGGAAGTCAGGCAGGGTCGCCGGATTCGTCGATCGAGATCCCGAGTTCGCCCGCCATCCGCTCGACCAATGCCTCGAGCCTGGTGACCCGTGCG
>DATJYD010000719.1:0-2399 GCA_035499755.1 Fimbriimonadaceae bacterium | reverse complement strand
AGATCGACGTCGAAGTCGATTCGCTTGATCCGGTTGTAGACGACCAAGGTCTGGCGAACCTTCGCGCCGCCCATTCCCTGGACAAGCTGATACGTGGCGCAGACGGGGCCGCAACGCCCGGGAATCCGGCGCCACGAGGGCCGATGAGCCGAGGTGCGATCGAATCCTTCCATCGTCGGCTGCTGGACGGCGCCGAACTCGCCGGCCCCGTTGCCGACAGAGGCCATCGTGAACACCTCTCCGGGAACCGTCGACGACCTCCGGAAGACCTCCCTCCCGGTCTGCTTGTCCACCAGGGAACCGATTCCACCCGGCACGAGCTCGATTCGATAGAAGGCGTTCTCTAGATCCACCTGCTTTGGGTCTCCCGACTCTTCGCCGGCGAGGTTCGCCGGGCCCGGCGCCGCCTGCCCCCCTTTGCGCAAGAAGTAAGTTCGATAGCCGAGGCTCGGCACCCCGTCCGCCGTGAACGAGATCCGGGGATGGCGGCTGACCCGAGCGAAGACCTCGATGCCGACGAGACGCGCGAGATCGTCCGTCCCCTGATTCGGCTTGGTCACCTCGACCCTCACGAACCGAAGAGATCGAGGAGCGAACTCGAACACGCTGATCGGCTCGTCGTTCGCTGTCGCACCGGGAGCGATTTCCGTCCAAGGCCCGTCTCCCGACTGAGAACCGAGCAGTCTGAAGCCTCGCGTATTCAACCGCTCTTCCTTCTGGAACTCGCCGTAGACGCCGTAGTGGAGTAAGAGAATGCGCTGGACCGCGCGCTCCCGCCCGAGGTCGATCGTGAACGAGGCGGGCATCTCCGATTCCCACCAGCCGCGGCGCGGATCCCACGCGCGTGGGGCGATGAGATTCGCTCCGCCCTTTCCCGTCGACTGAAACACCCGCGCGCCTTCGGTATCCGTCGCCACGTTTGCCGCTTCGGCTCCGAAGTCGGTCTGAGAGGGAACCGTCCGGCCCACCTCGTCCCGCACGGTCCAGTTCCGGGAAGCATCCGGCAGGTCGACCGTGACAACGTCGGTACGTGACCAGCTATGGGGATTGAAGACGGCGACCGGCACGCCTTTCGCGGCAGGCGTCCTGACGTGGCCGGCGATCGCTTCCAGGCTCTCGTTGAGGGTCGCCTTGGCGGCGTCGAGGCCGACCAGGTACTGGGAGCGGAACACCGCGTCCGTGATGTGCCCATTCTTGCCGCCGAACCCGTGGTCCGCATAGAGGGTGGCAAGCCAACCGTCGGACAGACGCTGCTGGGGATAGGTCGCGAAGCTGTTTTCGACGAGCGAGCGCATCGTCGCGAAGGTCTCGGCGGCGGGGAGCAGGCGCGCGGCTTCCCGCTGATCCTGGATTGCGTCGCAGTGGGTCGGGCCGTGGATGTAGAGCCACATGTTTGGCCGTTCGCCTTCGAGTTTTCTCGGCTTGGCCGTCGGCTGGTCGACGCTCTTGAAGAGGGCCTTCGCCGACGAATATCCGAGCGATGGTACCGGAACCGGTTTGCCGTCCATGTACGCGATCGGCCCCTGCTTCGACCAATCCTCTATGAGCGGACCGAAATCCACTGGCGGCTCAAAGTCTTGCGAGTTCAGGGCCATGAAGACGGAAGGGATGGAATGCTCGGCGAGGTCCTTCGCGAAGGGCGCCAGGATCTGGGGAAGATCGCGTTCTGCTTCCGCCGGCTTTTCCTTGAGCGCTCCGCCGTAGTTCCCGTAATGGTCGTGGGCATAGACGAGGATGCTCGATCCGTCCGGGCTGGACCACCGATATAGGCCCTGATGATATCGGCTGGTCACGAAGTAGCGGATTCCTGCCTTGGCGAGGATCTGCTGCATCTGGAGCGAACGCCCGGGGACGTCCACGCTGAAGGCGAAGTCGGTGTCCTGGCCGGGAAAGAGCTTCCGGAGCCAGCGCCGCCCAAAGTAGACCTGCCGGATTAGCTGCTCCCCTCCCAGGAGGCTCTCGTACGGCTGGTTGTAGGTGCCTCCGAATTCCAGTCGCCCTTCTTGGAGCAGCCTCCCTATCTCGCCGCGGAGATCTGGCCGGAGCTGAAGCAGCTCGACCAGGTTGAGCATGTTCTCCATCGTGAAGCAGTAGCGCGGATCGCGCTCCATCATCTCGATGGCAGGAACGAGGATCTGGTCAACTCGGTGCTCTCGGCACCAGTCGGGGGTGTCAATCCATGCGACGTCCTGATGGCTCGACGAGACAAGATCGATGCGACCACCGGCGAAGTCGAGAAGCGGTCGCCGGTCCCCGGCTAGCTTCCAGCTTGGTCGCCCGCCCGGCAGCGAGACTCGGGCAGGCCCGCTGCCGGCCGGCATCCAGACGATGCCGTTCTCGACGGGGCACGGTTTGCCGTCCACCATGATCGTGCTCGCCGTTCCGGTTAGGTCCGTGAC
>DATJYD010000718.1:0-2863 GCA_035499755.1 Fimbriimonadaceae bacterium | reverse complement strand
TTGGCCGCGTGCGCTTCCAAATACTCGAAACGCCCGGCCACACTCCCGAATCCGTTTCTATCCTGGTCTATGATCTCGCGCAAGACGCCTCCCAGCCTTACGCTGTCCTTACCGGGGACACTCTCTTCATCGGCGACGTTGGCCGCCCCGATCTCCGCGTAGCGCTCGGTTGGTCGGCGGAAGATCTCGGCAACATGTTATACGACTCATTGCGCACCAAGCTGCTCCCGCTGCCGGACGCGACCTTGGTCTATCCCGCGCATGGCGCCGGTTCGCTCTGCGGCAAGGCCATCAGCAAGGAAACCGTTTCCACCATCGGCGACCAGCGTCGTCTCAATTACGCGCTTCAGCCCATGAGCAAGCAGGCCTTCGTCGAGTTGGTCACCGCCGACCAGCCCGATGCTCCTCCCTATTTCGTTTACGACGCTGTCCTCAACAGCAAGGAGCGTCCCACGCTGGACCAGGCCCTGCAACGCGAACTCCGCCCGCTCTCGCTCGATGAGGTTCTCTTCTTACAAAAGAAAGGGGCGCAGATTCTGGATACGCGCGAACCGGAAGAATTCGGCGCTGCTCATCTTGCCGGCAGCATCAACATCGGTTTAAACGGCCAATACGCCACCTGGGCCGGCACCATCCTGAATCGCACTGATCCCATCGTCATCATCGCCGCTCCCGGTCGCGAAAATGAATCCGCCATTCGCCTCGGCCGCATCGGTTTCGATCATGTCGCAGGATTCCTGCAGAACGGTTTACAGGCACTCGAGTCGCGTCCCGATCTCGTCGCGTTCACCGAGCGTCTCAGTGCGCCCTTCGCCGCCGAATTGCTCCAATCAGCTCAACCACCCTTTATCGTCGACGTTCGTTCACCTCGTGAACGCCAGGAAAAATTCATCGCCGGCAGTCTCAACCTGCCACTCAACCATCTCCCCGAAGGTCTCGCCGCTTTGCCCAAAGATCGTCCCGTCCTCGTCTATTGCGCCGGAGGCTACCGCTCTTCCATCGCCTCCAGCCTGCTTCAACGTGCCAACTTCTCCCCCGTAGCCGAAATCGCCGGAGGCCTCGCCGCCTGGGACTCCGCCCACCTCCCCACCTCTTTCTCGTAGGGCTGCAGCTTCCGGCGCACATGTCATCAGGCCTTGCGTCTTGGCTCCCAAACCTACTGATAACTGACAACTTCCTTCTTTTCACTCCCTCACCAAATACAACGCCCGCTCCAACTCCAATTCCAACTTCGCCCCTTTCGGCAAGTCCAACTCCTCGCCCCGCCCCGCCTCCATCAAATACGCTTCCAACGCCCCCATCGCCGCCCCTTCCGCCGCTTCCTTCTTGTCCTTATCCTTCACCCCTCGCACCGCGCCCATTGCTGCCCCTGCCGCAGCCGCTTGCGCCGCATCCTTCTGAGTACTGCTTTTTCCTTCGATCGCTCCTTCTTGCACATTCCTGATGCTGTGGTCTCCCGGCATTCCCGCAACCTCTGCCACAATCGGCAGCTTCCCAAACCGCGTACGAATCTCGTCGAACGTCAGCCACAACTTCGCGCGTCCCGTCGTTCCCGCGGGGTCGACTCGGCTGACATGTCCTACGATCAACGCCCCAGCCGGAAGGTAAACACCTTGACCCGCTTCCAGCGGCTCCACGGTGCGCACGCGAAAGGTTTGGTTCCTGCGCACTGCCTTGGTGTTCATCTCATCTTCCAGCGCCACCAGAAACTTTGTTCCCGGCACCACCGCAAACGCCTGAATCGGTAATCCGTGCCGCTGTCCGTCCGCCACATGCGCTGGATACGGTTCACTTGCCGCGTTCTCCGCAGGAGGGGTCGCCGCATTCGTCTGCAACTCGTCCCGGCTAATCACCGGCCCCATCTCCTGCGCTAACGCCGGCCTCGTCGAGCCAATCACGCCCAACAAAATTCCCATCGCCAGAAACTGTTTCCTTCGTAGTCCGTCTTGCATAGAGCAGAAGCCCTCCACACCGGGAAGGGAAACAGCACATGCCAAGCCATCCGGCCGGCCGTCATCGTCTCCATAAACCACAAGAAACAAAAGACATGCCCGGCTCCTTCAATTCCGTCGTTGTTTCAACCGCCTGCTTCATACTCCACACCTGTCGTTTCCTTCCGACGGCCTTTCGATTCGCTGCCATCCTTGTCAGTTCTCTCACTTTTGTTCCAATCCTCTACGCCCAACAACCTCCTGCCGATTCAAAACCCTCCCCGCACGACCACTCCGCTATGAACGCCCGAGGCGAAAAGGGCATGGGTTTCTCGCAAACCGCTACCACCCACCACTTCTTCCTTAAGCCCGACGGCGGCATCATCCAGGTTGAAGCCAACGACCCCAAAGACTCCGCCTCCCGCGACTCCATCCGCATGCATCTCACCCACATCGCCCACGCCTTCTCCCAGGGCAACTTCGACATCCCCATGTTCGTCCACGACACCACGCCCCCCGGCGTCCCCGAAATGAAGCGCCTCCAGGACAAGATTACGTACAACTTCGCGGAAATCATCAACGGCGCACGCGTCGTCATGGTCACTTCGGACCCGCAAGCGCTTGCCGCCATCCACAAGTTCCTCCGATTCCAAATCGAAGAACACCAGACACACGATCCCACCACTCTGCCGCAAGGCAGCGACACACCCCTGCGCTAGGATCCGAAATGTCTACTGATTTTGCGTTTGCGGATGATTCTGCCGGTGATCCACTTCAGTGAACCCTGCCGGCGTCTCAAATAATGCTGGATCAGGATCGCCCAAAGTCACCACCGTGGCTGTAAACGTCTGCTTCCCTGTCCGCGGGTCCGACCGCACCGACAACAGATTCACATCCAGTTGCGGCGAATACCACGACTCACGCTCCACGGC
>DATJYD010000717.1:0-4356 GCA_035499755.1 Fimbriimonadaceae bacterium | reverse complement strand
GCCTTGAGCGACGAGGGCGCGCCGTGCTACGACGAGAAGCACGCCGCCATCTTCGCCGGCATGGAGATTCCGACGTTCGCCTGCACCCCTGACCGATTCCCGGAGCTCATGGCCCGAGCTATCGCTCGTCGGGACCTGACGTCGTTCGGCTAAGAACTAAAGGCCGAAGTGCTCAACCCCGAGGAACTTGCACATGAGCGCGATGTCCGCGTTCAGGTAACCGACGCCGAGCGCGAGATGATGGGGGAATCCGTGTTCGAGAACAATGCGGTTGACTTCCTTGTAGTTCTTGACCCGGATATCCGCGCCGCTGTACTTCATTCCCTTTGCCGTGTCCGGCGTGTTCTCGCCCTCGAATGAGAGAATCGCGAACGAACCGTCCCGCTTCTGCATGAGACAGATCCCCGTCTTCGGTCCGTAGGCGAACTGGCCGATGACCGTCGCGCCGATGTTGCCGCCGGCTTGGCGAATCACAGGGTGGACGGCGATCGTGTCGCACGGACCGCCGCACTTCCCGGGCTTGTCCGCCATCGCTCCGCACACTCCGATGCCGCAGTGGCCAAGCTGCATGATCTCCGAGCCGCCGGTGTAGTTCACAAAGTCGAGGAAATAGGCCGCGACGCCGGACAGCATCGAACCGATCGTCTGGGCGACCGACATCGGCCAGTCTCCTTCGCAGGCCGCCGCGGTTAGCTCGGCCTGGCCGACGAGCAATCCGGCCGGCAAGCAGGTTGCGATGCCGATGTAGGGTTCGAGCTGCTCGGGCCAGCACCGGAACGCTGCCGACGTGTAGCCGTTGGCCCGGATGATTGCGCGATAGGTGAGATAGAGCCGCGCCGAATTGCGCAGCATCTCATCGTTCACCTCGACTTTTCGACCCTCTTTAAGCTCTTCGGCGATCGCGTGAACTTCGTCTTCACCGAAGCACTGCTCGCCGAGGTAACCCTTGGCCTTCCCGGACTTGAAGGTCTCGATGACGGCGGAGAGATCGACCGTGTCCATGCGGGTGCCGAAGACCTTGGCGAAAGCCATCTGGTCGCCGCTCGCGGAGTGGAACCCACCGGGGGCGTCGCCGATCCGGCCCACGAAGTCGCGCCGCAGATGCTTGATCGTCCCCGCGACCCGGATCAGCCGCGAGATCTCGGCCGAGAATGCCTTGCTGCCGACCGGACCGGGAACGGTGTGGATTGGCCTGTCGATCATCTTGGCGACGTGGTTGTTCATGATGACGCCGCACCACGCGTTGCTCGCCCACTCCTCTTCGGAGGGCTCGGGATCGCCGATCACTGCGATCGGCGTCTTCGCCAGGAATGGGTGGGTGGCGATCGTGAGGAAAACCTGCCCGTTGGGGAAGGCGACGTTGACGATCAGGATCAGATCGACCCGCGCGGCGGCAAGCTGATCGGCCGCTTCCATCGCCTCGTGAGGGCCGAAGAGCCGTCCGATGACGATCGATTCGGGATCGACCTCTTTGGATTTCAGAAGGCCGTCGAAGAACTCACGGGTGGCCTTTTCAGCACTGTCTTTCGCCGCCGGGTTGAAGGCTTCGATCGAGTTGATGACGACGCCGATTCTCGGAACCGGCCGCGGCTGGGGTTTGATCGTGAACATAGCTTGCCCCAGTTTGCCCTATGGCGCCACGGGTTGGCATCGCTTGACATGCGTTTCGAAAAGGGGGAGGCGAGACAACTCAAATGCGCCGTAGGTCGGACGCTGCCGACGTTGAGCAATCGAGACTCACCTCGAGTTCTAAACCTGCTCATGTCTTGGAACGTTGGTGCCGCATGTGCATCACCTCGGCGTGGTTGGAAAGCAGACCCACGACGACGGCCTCGTCTCGCTGACCGTTGGAGAGCCCCCGTCATAGAACACGGGACTAAGCCCTGCCAGTTTCGACTGCAGGAATCTCAGCGCGTCGTGATCGCGGGAGAAGATCAACAGCCTTGTTCGCTTGCCCTACTCCAGATTATTGTCAAGCTCACCCTCAAGCAGAATCGCACTTCGCGCTCATCCCTCTGAGCAGTCCGGACACCGTCGGTGTGCCTGAACTCTCGCGGAGGCCCTTTCGTTTGTAATAAGCTGTCCGACGAAGCATGCTGCCTCCACAGTAGCGTAGTCCGCTCTGGAAGGATGCCTCTTTGCATGTTGCCTCCTAACAATGTTAGGCAAACCCCTGCCGAGCCCAACCGCCGTCTTTCCCCAAAACCCAAGAACGCCGGTCTCCAAGCATCTCCAGCGTCTGCACGCAAGGCCTACGCTTTTCGACTTTCTTGCCGCTCACAATACAAGCCCGGCGTTGGAGTTTCAAGGAGCAAGAAAGTCGAAAAGTGCTCCCGCAGCCTTGCGTGCAGACGCTGGAGATGCGATCAGTCACTCGTTCTTGGGTTTGGGGAAAGACGGCTCACCACCCTTGTTCAGGTTGCGATCGGCGACCGAAAGCGGGGTCCGAGCGTTTGCGCCTGGCGCACTTCCAGATCGTCAAGGCGACCCAATGCGGCGCCTAGGGTTAACATGCCTTTCGATTTCGAAAGGTAGCATAGAGGCGCCCAACACCATCGAGCATCTATGAAAGGAAAAGAACTCAGGCTTCGTCGTCTCTTCTCAAAAGGCAAGGGAGTCTTCCTCCCCATGGACCACCCCGTCTACTTCGGGCCGATGGAGGGCATCGAGGACCCCGTCGCCCTCGTCAAGGACACCGCTTCGACTCCCGCCGACGGCGTCCTCCTTACTTTGGCGACCATGAACAAAGTCGTCGACGTGATCGGCAGTCTGGGCACGATCGCCCGCATCGACGGCACCCACACCCGCCTCGGCCACAATCTCGTCAAGATCCACCAGATCCATAGCGTCGAGTTGGCCCTAGCCTCCGGTGCGGACGCTTGCATCCTCAACATCTATGTCGGCGCGGAGAATGAGCACGATCTGCTTGGAAAGCTTGGCAAAGTCTCCGAGGACTGCGAGCGCTGGGGCCTGCCTCTGTTCGGCGAGATGATCCCGATGGAAGCCCTCGCCGGCCACTATGGCCCGGTCGAAAAGAAGATGACCCCCGACGAGCTTGCCGAGCAGGTCGCGACCGCCGCTCGGGTTGGCGCCGAGATCGGAGCCGACATTATCAAGTGCAACTACACGGGTACCCGCGATTCCTTCCGGCACGTCGTCGACACCGCGACCGTCCCCGTGATCGTTGCCGGGGGCCCCGGGGGCGATTCGGTGGCGGGCCTGCTGCAGATCGTCGAGGATTGCATGGCGGCCGGCGCGGCGGGCATCATCTTCGGACGGAACGTCTGGAAGCGCCCGAATCGCGTCGAGGTCCTGAACGCGATCTGCGCGATCGTCCACGATGGCAAGTCGGCGGCTGAGGCTGCAACATGTGTGAGCGCCGGCTAAGCGCTTTCCCAATTCAACACGGTGACGCTGGGAAGTATCGAGGAGCCCAGGCAGACCTTCCCAGTGTCATCCCCGTGCCCCTCTGTTCAAATTCGTCCACGGGAGGAGGTGTCTCATGATAAGCCGCGAACGCGCGTTCGCCGCTCTCGATCTCAAGCAGGCTGACCGCACGCCCGCCGACTACAAGGCAGAGCCGGACGTCAACGAGCGGATGATGGCCCATTTCGGCCTCACCGACTACGAGGATCTCCTCAAGAAGCTCCAGGTCGACGTCCGCAGGCTCAACCCAAAGCAGATTTCGCGGTTCAACAAGGACCTCGGCGACGGGATCTTCGAAGACTATTGGGGCATCCGCTCGACCCACCTCAAGGCGAGCCACGGCAGCTACGACATGCACGTCTACACGCCGGTCTGGGACGCCCAGAGTCTCGAAGACCTTGAGAGGCACGATTGGCCGACCCCCGATATCTTCGACTACTCGGTCATGAAGGAGCAGCGCGACGGCTGGGACGATTACCTCGTGATGTACGAGGGCGCCGACCTTTTCACCCGCCCCTGCATTCTCCGCAACATGGAGAACGTGATGCTCGACATGGCCACGAACCCGGAGATGGTCCATTACCTGCTCGACAAGTTCACGAGCTTCTATTGCGAGGATGTGAACCGGGCCTTCGAGGCGACCGGTGGGCGGATCGACCTCTACTGCGAATGGAGCGACTTCGGCACCCAGCGCGGCCTCCTCTTCTCGATCCCGATGTGGCGCGAGTTCATGGCGCCTCATCTCAAGCGGTTCATCGACACCGTCCACGCGGGCGGGGCGAAGTTCATGCTCCATAGCTGCGGGTCGATCCGTGAGTTGATTCCCGACTTCCTCGAGCTCGGCATCGACGCCCTCGAATCCCGGCGCCGGCGCCGAATCCGCGTAAGCACGCACGACGGTCTCGCCCGACTGCAATCGCGAGGAGATCA
>DATJYD010000716.1:0-2603 GCA_035499755.1 Fimbriimonadaceae bacterium | reverse complement strand
GTCGAGCTATCCCAGACTCGCGCCAAGTTCTGGAATACCGACGTCATGGGCGATTTTCACCCCGGCCAGTGGCGAGATCACGCTTGCGACCCTTCCTACTTCAGCACGCCGTACGTGCTTCTTCGTGCCGGCGGCTCCTACCTCGGGCTTCTCCTCGATAATCCCTATCCGAGTTGGATCGCGACTCCCGATGTCACCGATCCCAAGAAGACTCGCCATCCGAGCTGGAAGAAGGAAGACGAGCCCTCGAAGCCGCCGCGACTGATCCTCGGTAGCGAGGGCGGCGAGCCCAACCTCTGGATTATCGAGGGCCCAAGTATCGGCGAGGTCACGCGCAAGCTCCAGAAGCTGATCGGCGTCGCGCCACTTCCTCCTCTTTGGGCACTCGGCTATCAGCAGTCCCGCTGGGGATATCGCGGCCACGACGACCTCGTCGAGATCGATAAGAGATTCGAAGACCTGGGCATCCCTTGCAGCGCTCTGTGGATGGATCTCGAGTACATGCGCGGCTTCCGCGTCTTCGACACCAGCAAGGATGCCTTTCCCGGCGGGGCGAAGGAAACTGCCGCGATTCTCGCCAAGAACCACCGGCGTATCGTCCCGATCCTCGATCCCGGTGTGAAACAGGAGCCCGGGTATCACGTCTACGACGACGGCTTGGCCAACGACGTTTTCTGCCGGAACGCCGAAGGGAAGCCCTTTGTGGGCCTGGTCTGGCCGGGTGAAACCGTCTTCCCAGATTTCACACTCGAGCACGCGCGCGAGTGGTGGGCCGGCTACGTCGCGGGATTTCGGGAAGAAGGGTTTGGCGGGACCTGGATCGATATGAACGATCCCTCAACCGGGGCCGTTGATCCAACCGGCATGAGGTTCCGTAACGGCAACGAGCCGCATGAGCCGTATCACAACCAATACGCGCTCGGGATGCACATGGCAACTTACGCTGGCTTCGTGAGGGCCCGGCCGGACGAGAGGCCCTTCATCCTGTCGCGCTCCGGTTTTACTGGGAGCAGCCGCTTCGGTGCCGTCTGGACCGGTGACAACATCTCGAACCGCTTCTATCTGCGAAACTCGATTCCCGCCGCGATCGGGATGTCGCTCTCCGGCATGCCGTTCAACGGCCCCGACCTCGGCGGATTCGGCGGCAACACCGACGACGCCCTGATGAGCGACTGGGTCAAGACGGATTTCCTATTCCCGTTCTTCCGCAACCACTCCGCGATCGGCACCCGCCGCCAGGAGCCGTGGCAGTTCAAGCCGACGACCCTTCGCGTGATGCGTCACTACATCCGCCTGCGCTACCGGCTTCTTCCCTACCTTTACAACCTCTTCATCGAGCAAGAGGAGTCTGGCGATCCCTCGCTGAGGCCGATGTTCTATCACTTCGGGGACGAAGGATTGGACTCGATCGACGATCAGTTCATGGTCGGCCCCTTCATTCTGCAAGCGCCGCACGTTGGCGAGGAGAGATTGCGTGACATGCTCTTGCCGGGCGGCGAGCCCTGGTTCGATGCGATCGACGGTTCCTGGGCGGCTCCCGGCGCCCACCGCCGAGCCCGAACCGCGATGTCCTCACCCCTGTTCTTCGCGAACGGCGCGATCGTCCCGATGCGAAGAACCGACAGCGCGGACAATCGCACGGATCTGCGGAGGATCGAGTTCCACATTTTCGCCTCCGCCGATACCCAAGGCTCGTCTCGATATGTCTATCGCGCCGACGACGGAATCTCCTTCGGCTATCGGCGAGGAGAGCGCAGTCGGATCGAGGTCGAAGCCAAATGGAAGCAAGGCCGGCTCGAAATCAACTGGAGTCAGACGGCAAACGGTTACGGTCCGATCCGGCCACGCTTCACCGCCTACGGCGCCACCGAGGTCACCGTGAACGGCAAGGAAGCCCTATTGACTCCCCGCCGCATTCGCCTGACCGGGAGGCCTTTCATGGGGCTCGCCGTGAGCTAATCGGCACCTTCGACGAGCAGCGCTGCCCGTGACCACAGCCGAGCGCATCGCGTCATCCTGAGTTCAGCGACCGTTCGCGGGCATCGATTTACGGAACCGCGCCGGCCAGCTCGTGGAGCATCTCCCGGGTTTGCTCGATTCCGACGCATCCGTCGGTTATGCTTTGCCCGAAGACTTTGGGCTTGTCTTGGCGGCCCTCGACCAAAAAGCTCTCGATCATTACTCCCATCACCGCGGGCGAGCCGCTCCGAAGCTGGCGCGCGATCTCCTGCTGGACTTCGGCCTGCAATCGATAATCTTTGCGGCTGTTGCCGTGGCTGCAGTCGACCATCACTCGGGGAGGGAGGCCCTTCTTCTCGAGCAAGCCGACCGCCCGGTGCACGCTCTCTTCGTCGTAGTTAGGCCCCGTCCGGCTGCCCCCGCGCAGAATGATGTGGCAATCCGGATTGCCGGTGGTCTGAAAGATGGCGCTCACCGCCTGCTTCGTAACCGACGGGAACCAGTGCTGGATACGCGCCGCTTGCACGGCTTCCACCGCCGATACGAGGCTGCCTTCGGTCGTATTCTTGAACCCGACCGGCATCGAAAGGCCCGAGACCAACTCGCGATGAACCTGGCTCTCGGTCGTTCTCGCTCCGATCGCG
>DATJYD010000715.1:0-2206 GCA_035499755.1 Fimbriimonadaceae bacterium | reverse complement strand
GGCCGCAGGTTTCGGGGAAGGTTCGGAGCCCATTGACGGCCGTGTCGAACCTCGCCAAGACTACGCCCCGGATCGGCGGCCCGATGCCGTGCAACGCAACTGGCCGGCCCTGACGAACGAGATTCACGTACCGTAAGACGTCTTGTTCGATCTCCCAGCGGGTCCTCGCGACCTTCTCGTCAGGAAATGGCGTTGGCCCTGCGCCCGGCCCGGCGTTCCATTCGATCCATAAGACTTTGCTCGTCTCCGCATCGACCGCCGCTTCGTACGGGATGCGGCCGGCCAGGAAGGCGATCCGCCAGAAGGGACGGCCGAGCGCCGGCACGATCTTGTCGCCGCCCGTTAGTACGAACGGCTGCTTGCTGAGGGTGCACCACATTCCCTTCAGCTTGGCCCCGGCTTCGTCCACGCCGATGTCCGGCGTCGACCGCCGTGCCGTCGCGTGGAAGTCGACGGATCCCTCGCGCATCCGGTACTCGATGGACGCCCCGTCCTCTGAGGGTAGGACCGAGACCAGGAGCAGGGAGGTCGGGTCGACGCCGCCCTTCGCGAGACAAGGCCCCAGCGTCGCCATCGACTCCGGCCAAAGGCCGGTCTTGTGCCGTTCCTCCTGGGCGCATACGATGACTCGGGACCGAAGCGGAGCCCAGTGGGGTGTCCGTGACGTGGACCACCATAGCCCGGCCGCGGTAAGCGCGACCGCGATCGCCAAGAGCGCAACCGGATTGGACACACGTCGGGCGAGGACCCGTCGCATGCGCTCATTCTATCACCCGGGGACCCCGGATTTATCCGGCTCCGGAAACCCACGATCGCCACCCAGACTCTGGTTTCGCTCCCCGGCAGTGCTCGCAACTCACGTGGGCTGGTGTGACAATGGTCGTGACCACCCCTCGGGATGTGGGCTCTGGCTCCCGGCGCGTGCCGCATGAGCTTCCCGAGGCAGCAACGACGATGTAATCTCCGGTGAATGGAAGTGCTTGATCTCGCAAAGCTGGCGGAGGCCGCGAATTGGGTGATCCCGCCCGATTCCTCCCCCGGCGCCGGCGCCCCCGCCTGCCTCGCAAGACTCGAAGAGCTCATCCGCTCTCTTCCGCCGGAGACCCGCGCCCTTTACGAATCCGAGCTTCCCGGCCTGACCGAAGCCGACCTCGACGACCCGAGTAACCGCTGCGCTCGGCTCTTAGTCGACCACGTCCGCGACGTCTATTACGGCTGCCCCGATGCCGGAGGCTGGGAAGACGTCGGTTTCAAGGTGAGCAATCCTTGAGCGATTACGACGTGATCGTCGTCGGTTGCGGAGCCGGAGGCGGGATAGCCGCTTGGAGCTTCGCCGAACGCGGCAAGCGAGTCCTCATCCTCGAACGCGGCCGCGACTACCCGCCCGGCTGGACCGGCCGCGACTTCCTCCGCAATCATCGCTTCAGCGCCTACGGCCACAACACCGGTCCGGAGATCGAGGGCAACCCGCGCGTCTTCGTCTCGCCGTCGGGCTCGGTTGAAGTCTGCGCTCCCCACGAGGGCGGCTATCAGAACAATGCCATGGCCGTCGGCGGAGGCACTCGCGTCTATGGCGCTCAGGCCTGGCGCTACCACCCCTTGGATTTCCGCATGGCGAGCACCTACGGCGTCCCCGAGGGCAGTTCGCTCGCCGATTGGCCGATCGGCTACCAGGACCTCGACCCCTATTACGAAGAAGTCGAGTGGGAACTCGGGGTCAGCGGCGGCGAACCCGCTCCGAATATGCCGCCCCGCCGCGACTACCCGATGGAGGCCCTGCCCGAGAACTACCGCACGAAGCGGCTGACCGACGCCGCCGATCGGCTCGGGTGGGCGAAAGTCCGTCCGCCGATGCTCATCAACTCCCGGCCCTACGGCGGCCGCAAAGCCTGCGACGGCAACCAGGCTTGCGTCGGCTTCGGCTGCCCCAACGAGGCCAAAGCCGGCATCCACAACACCGTTCTCCCCAAGATCCTGGCCAAGCCGGGCTGCGACCTCTGGACCGAAACCCGCGTGGCGAGATTGCTGACCGACCCCGCCGGCAAAGTGATCGGGGTCGAGGCGATTCGCGAGGGGCGATGCGAGGAGGTCGAGGCCGACATCGTGGTTCTTGCCGCCGGCGCGATTGAGACGGCCCGCCTGCTCCTCCTGTCGAGAACCGCCCGCGAGCCCGACGGCGTCGGAAACAACCGGGATTGGGTCGGCC
>DATJYD010000714.1:0-4476 GCA_035499755.1 Fimbriimonadaceae bacterium | reverse complement strand
TCATTAATTCGAAAAAAAGTGATGCTGCTCGACAAAAAAGCAATTCAGTCATCAACAGTATTTATGTAGAGATCAGTTTTGCTTGGCTTTGCCAGCTTCTCTACAAAGGAAAAACAACATGAAATACAACATAACATCGTTGGATCAGCTCAAAACCAAGTCTGAGTCCAGACCCGTTTCTTTCGTCGTTGAAGATCTTATCGATCTCGGCAGCTTTGTTATTCTGGGAGGGGCTCCCAAGGATGGCAAGACAGCTATTGCCACTAATCTGGCCTTCAGTGTTGCAACTGGAAAGCCGTTTCTGGGCAAGAGGACATCGCAGAGTCCTGTTCTGTGGTTAACCTTCGAGGAATCGGAATCTGAGCGTTGGCTGCTTTGTCAGCATTACGATAACCCAGCACCTATTCACCACGTAATGAACCCGGACCCCATTGACACTGAGGAAGGGATTGCCAACCTAAGAGAGACCATTGAGGCCACCAAATCAAAGCTGGTGATCATTGATGCCTTGGCAGGGGCCGTAATCTGTGAGTCTCTTACAGAGATGGTGAAGGCAAGGAAAGCTCTTGATCCTCTTAACAAGCTTCGGATTGACCTCGATGTCACGGTGCTCCTGCTGCACCACCACAACAAGGGCTTTCATCAGAAGGGCTCTGCCAACCGGATGGCGGACTCCCACCAGATCGTGAGCATTTGTAGCCAGTTCTGGAATCTGGATCACAAACGTGTTGATGGGGGACGCCTTGTTACTCTAGAGGGGCGAGGGCGCCACTCTCATGGGGATCGACCTATTCAAATATGGTCTCCGAATGAGCACACCTTTTGCCCAATCGCGACAGCTGGGCAATCGGGCAAGAAGGTTGAAACCCAGACGGTCAGGACTCGAATCCTGAAGTCGGTTGTAGCGGGTCAATACTACACAGCTCGGCAGATTGCTCAACTGCTTGGGGTGCCTGGCGGCTCTGTCAAGAATGTCCTGACCGGACTTGTAGCAGACGGGTCCCTGCTGAGTCAATGGGTTTCCGGACAACGGTGCAACTCCTATTGCCTGGCAGAATCGGCTAAACAGGATGCTCAACCAGTGGGGATTGCGGCCTGATGGTCCGTCCAGCTTGGGGTTGCGCCGTTGAGGAGCAACCCCAGTGGTCTGAGTCGCCCCTTGGCTCCTTTGATGTAATCTGCAAGTCGCCATGGGAAGAATCAAGAAGGGTCCAGATCCGAAGAAGATCACCGAAATCGCCAAAGACTTTTCGAAGGGGAAGGGGCCGAGTGTGAAGAAGACAGCAGAGTCCGAGGCAATGAACTTCGAGAAGGATGCCAAAACTGAGAAAGGTAGTAAGGGCAAGAAAGCTGGCAAGAAGGGAACAAAATAGGCCGCAGGGACCGTGAAGCCCGAGCCAAACGGCAAGTGCTGGTGCGGATGCGGTGTTGCAACTGGCAAGAAGTCATTCTTCCTTCCTGGCCATGATCGAGTTGCTGAAGCGGCCCTTGCCTTGGTGGAGTATGGAGGTCTTCCACAGATGTTGGTCGCTCACGGCTATGGCCCCGAGGGAAAGAACCTGAGACAGGCTTACGAGGAGCTGAATGCAGAGGCTGATTAGTCAGGCTCCTAGAAGGGCTCGGCTTGCTGAGAACCTAAGGAGTGTTTGGCTGAGTGCTTTCAACCACATTAGCTTTGTCAATAAGAAATCTAGGGCATGTCTTGGTCTGCCTAAGACCATCCGTTGCTGAGAGGTGACATCCTCCGAGCGGTCTCGATATTGGCCTTGGCGGTGTCCAGGTAGTGCTTCTTGAGGACCTGGTAGTCCGAGTGTCCAAGCTGCCTTCTCACGTCTTCAAGGCTTGCCTGGCCACTGTTGAGAGCAATGGTCGCGTAAGTCTTTCTGAATTTGTGGGCTCGCACCTGGACTCCACTTTTGGCACCGAGCTTCCTGAGGATGGTTCCGAGACCGTGATAGGTTACTGGGCCTCGTTCCCCTATCCACAGGAAGTCCCCGCTCTCCAGGTGGGCTTTCTTGTTCATTTTTGTCAACGTCTTTTCCCGAGCATTCAGGTATTTGGCAAGGGTCATGCTGGCCTTGGCTGACAATACGAGAAATCGGGCCTTGTCACCCTTTCCATGTCGGATATGGACTTGATCAAGTGTCAGGTTCACGTCATCGACCTTGAGATTCACCAGCTCCTCTCGGCGGATTCCCGTATCGAGAAGGAGGTAGAGGATGGCTCTGTTGCGAACGCAGGTGAACTCTGAACCGGCACACTGCTTCATCAACTTTGCGAATTCGTCCTTTTCGTAGGTTTCTGGGACAGGGCGGGGCAGGTCTGGAAGCTCAACGTTGTCAAACGGTGACTTGGCGAGTTCTCCATCCTTAACCAGCCAGGTGAGCCAAGTCTTGAGGTCCACGATGATGCCATACCGTGTTCTGGGTGAGAGCCCCTCCTCCTTGAGACTGGACATAAAGGCTCTGCCTTGATGCTTGGTGATCTCCTCAATGTCCGTGGTGCCTTGGCTATAGAGCCAGGAGTTGAAGCGCTTGAAGGTCGTGTTGTAGTGGGAGATGGTGTGTGAGGATTTGTCGCTTGAGCGAAGGGCATCGAGGAAATACTTCTGAGCCCTGGTGACGGTGTTCTGGATCTCGAGTTTGAGAGTGATTGCCATTGGTGTCTCCGATTGCTCGGAAACCCTCGATCAGCCTTGGGCGGCGATCAGATTCGAACTGCTGATACCCGTTAGCTCAATTCTTCCGTTGGGTATCCTATGCAGGCTCATTCGAGGCGGCGTAGCTCAGTTGGTTAGAGCGAACGGTTCATACCCGTTAGGTCATCAGTTCGAGTCTGATCGCCGCTACCATCACCCCCGCCGTCGACCCAAAGTCCCAGCGACCGCTTAGGAGCCCTACAATAGCGGTATGCGACGGCCCCGGCTCCTCGCCATAGCAGTTCTTGCCGCCTCCGCACTCCTCGTCGAGTGGCTCGTCCGCCCCGACTTTGACCGGTCCGCGGACTTCCGGTTTGAGGCACTCGCCAATCCGACGAGGACGGCGACCGCCGTCGTGACCCGGATCTGCCGAACCCGCGACGGCCAGGACACCGCAACCTGCCGCTTCGACTTCCATGGCAAGACGATCGAAAGCACGCCGGTGATGGCATCGGATGATTTGCAGTGCCTCCGCGTCGGCAGCCGAATCCAGGTCAACTACCTGATGGACAATCCGCCGGTAACCGCATATCGCGTCACTTGGTTTCACGGCCCCTATCTGTTGCGTTCCTGGCTTCAGCTCTATCCGATGGCGGCGGGAATCGCGATCGCCGTCCTTTGGCTCACCCGGCGGGCCGCTCCGATACGTTAGCCCGGTTCCGAAACCGCGCTCGCGTCCGTACCGTTGATGAACTTATGACCGACACGCGCTCTTTGGCGGCCCTGCAAGCCTTCCCGGCTCATTGCGATCCCGTGAACCATATCGCGTTCGCCGCTAACGGCGAGCTTATGGCGACCTCCGATACCGCGATGGGAGTCCGGGTTTGGCAGGGCCGCGAGATGCTGGGCCAACTGGACATGCGCAGCATGTCCGACAAGGTGCGGCCGACTGAGCGGATTCGAGGCATCGTCTTCTCCCCCGATGGGAGGCGGCTGCTCGTCGCGGCTGGTGAACACGTCGCGTCCTTCCGAACCGATTCGCTGCAGTCCGGTCCCGACTGGATCTATATCGCCCCCCGGCTGCTGGCTTTCCTCATCGTCTCGCCTATCGCGATCGCGGTTTCGAACGACGGAATCTTGGCCGCTGCCTTCGACAACGGCACGGTGGTCGTTTGGGGTGCCGACCACGCCCGGCGCGCGATTATCCGCCATAACGCATCTCCCCGCACCCTCCAGTTCTTACCGGACGGCAGCTTTATCGGCACCGACAGCTTCAGCGTCTCTCTCTGGCACCCGAGCGAGCGGCAACCCCTGTGGCACCGGCCCTCCTCGGAGCGCATCTATGGCCTCGCCGCGAGCAGCGACGGCCGGTTCGTCGCCGTCCGCCGCCTCTACTCGACCATCGTGCACGACGTCCGTTCCGGAGCCGCGGTCGCCGAGCACCGCCAAGGCCGCGGCCTCCCATTGGTCGCCTTCAGCCCGACCACCCCCTGCCTCGCCCTCGGCGCCCAGCACGCGATCCACCTCTTCGAGATCCTCCATAACGCCCACGCGAAGCTGTCGCTCGAAGAGGCCGAACTCGTCTCCCTCGCCTTCCTCCCCGACGGCAGCCAAGTCCTCGCCGGCTGCTCGGACGGCTGCATCCGAGTCTGGGACAACCCCCTTTGGAAAGATATTCAGGAAGGGCGGTAACCCGGCAAAGCGTTGGGGCGTCGGGTGTTGGGGTATTGGGCGTTGAGGCGTTGGGCGTTGGGTGGCCGGCGCAAAAGGAAATCCTGCCCGATCCGTCCAATCCGAGTGGTCGGACCGAGCCGGAACCACGACGCCCCAACGCCTCA
>DATJYD010000713.1:0-9924 GCA_035499755.1 Fimbriimonadaceae bacterium | reverse complement strand
CGATCCCCATTGCCGCGGCATCGGCCGGCCGCGTGTCGAACTGCGAACGATGGGGAAAGAGCATTTCAATCGAGCATCCTTCCCCCATCTCCGATTCCGCCCAAATCGTTCCGCCCAGCCGTTCGACGATCCGCTTCGCCTTCGCGAGGCCGATCCCAGTCCCCGGGTATTCAACGGCCCGGTGGAGCTTCTGGAAGGGCTCGAAGATCTTGGAGGCGTACTGCATTTCAAAGCCGATGCCGCGGTCGGTGACGCTGACGCGGTCCGCTTCCTCGCTCGACCGCAGCTCGATCCTGACCAACCCCGGGCGTCCGGGCTTCCGGAACTTGTACGCATTGTCCAGCAGTTCGCGGAACAGCACCTCTGTCAGATAGGGATCGCTGACGATCTCCATGTAAGGCTGAGCGCGGACTTCGAATGTCGGGTCGCCGCCCCCGATCTCCGATCCGACTGACTGGACGAGCCAGGTCAGCTCCAGCTTCGTCTTACGTATCGGAACTCGAACGAGCCTCGCGTAAGCGAGGAGGTCGTCGACGAACGAGTTCATGAAGTTGGCCGCTCGCATGGCGGAGTCGATCAACTCGCGCCCGGAGGCATCGATGCTGTCGCCATGTTCGTCCGCGATTAGTCGGCAGGTCGAGTTCAAGGCCCTCAAAGGCGCGCGCATGTCGTGGGCGATCGAATAGGTGAAGCCCTCGAGCTCCTGGAGGGCGACGGTCAATTCATTCGTCCTCTCGCGGACGCGCTCCTCCAACGAGGCATTCACTTGGATCAGATCGTTCTGGCTCTTTTGCAGTTCGGATTGAGCCTGCTCGCGCTTTGCGACTTCTTTGGCCAGTTCCTGAATCGTCGCGGCGCGCCGCAGGGATTCGTCGTGCTGCGCCCTCAGAGCACGCTGCTGCGATTCGCCAAGGACCGCGACGGCCAGCCCCATGATCATGTAAAGGAGGAATCCGACGGCCTCGTTGGAAGTAGACGGGAGAATGGACTCGTTGCGGAATCCATGGATCGTTCCCGCGACCAGGCAATCGAGGATAAGGGCAAGGATGGCGGGGCCGAACCCGCCGCGCCAAGCGGCCACGACGACCGCCATGAGCAGCATCGTAAATTCGTACTCGCGCCCGAGCGCAGGCTGGAGAAGCATGCGGAGAATGCCCGCCGCCGCGACTGCGACCACGGCCACCCAGTAGCCGTGCCACGGGCTCAGCCTTTTCAGGGGTTCCATATCGGCATTAACGCCATCGCGATCACGATTTGATCCTGAATTCTATCGCGACCCGATGTAATAGACGCTCGTCTCCCTGTCTTGTCGCGCTTTCGAGGTCTCTCCCGGTGAATCCTCTCGGGCGTTACGAGCCTCTCCTTAGCATGCAGCAGACAGATACCGCCAAGGAGCTCATCATCCAGCTCAAAGACGCGACGTTCAAGGCAGAGGTGATCGACAATCCAACGCCGATTCTCATCGATTTCTGGGCGCCCTAGTGCGGGCCTTGCCGAACGATGAAGCCTTTCCTCGTCGAAGGCGCGAAAATCCTGGGGGACGAAGTGCGGGTCGCGCAGCTCAACGTCGATGAGGAACCGGGGGTCGCCGGCGCCTTCGGCATTCGAAGCATCCCGACGCTCGTGCTGATGAGGGGTGCCCAGGTCGTGAGTTCGGTTAAGGGCGTGATGCCTGCCGCCAGCCTCGTCAATTGGGTGCGAGCCGAGTTGGCGAAGGGGGGTGGCGAGTAGCATGGTGACGGTCCAATGGAAGGGCGGCCGCGCCTTCGAGGCCACACCTCCGACGGGAAATAGGTTCGTGATGGATGCCTATCCGGATTCGGGCGGACAAAACCTCGGCCCGACCCCGCTCGAGGCCTTCCTCGCCGCCGCCGCCGCCTGCACCGCGATGGATGTCGTCAGCATCCTGGAAAAGAAACGGCAGAAGGTGACGGCCTACCAAGTCGAGATCGACGGCGAGCGCTCCGAACCCGGTGTCTACCCCAGGCCCTACGTGAGCATGACGATCCGCCATATCGTCGAAGGCGAGGATGTGGACCCTGAAGCCGTCGACCGCGCCGTTGCCCTCAGCGAAGAGAAGTACTGCACGGTCGTCGCCACCCTGCACGCGCACCCAGAGGTCAGGAGCTTGATCGAGATCCGCTCTCGAAATCCCTCCGCCGTCTGACCCACCCCCAGAGAATCATGCGAACAACGAACGTCATTCTGATGGCGGCGGCTTTCCTTGCCGCCGGCTGCAAGCCGAGCATGCCCCGGGCCGCGACGGCCGAGCAGGGCCGCACGGTATCGGTTCCCGTCGAGACCATTCAGCCCGTGGTTGGCCCGATCGAATTCGAGGCGACGGGCACGGTTCGCGCCCGCCTGAACGCGGTTCTCTCGTCCAAAGTAATGGGCCGGGTCGTGTCCGTCGAAGCGAGGGAGGGCGATCAGGTCGGGTCCGGCGCGGTTCTCGTGGAGCTTGATCCCCGTGAGCTTTCCGCGGGCGTCGATGTCGCTCGTGCCAACTTGCGGGCGTCCCAGGCGGGAGTCGATAGCGCCCGCACGGCGAGGGACATGGAGGCGAAGACCAGCGGGGCCAAAATCGCTCAGGCAGAAGCCACGGTCATTCAGAGCAAGGCGGCCCTCCTTGCCGCCCAGTCGAAGCTGGATCTCGCGCTCGCCGGTCCGCGGACGCAGGAGCGGGAGCAAGCTCACCTTGCCGTAGTTCAGGCGGAATCGAGTCTGAAGCTCGCGAAGATCAACCTCGACCGAATCTCCGGCCTCACGAGCCAGGGAGCGATGCCTCAAAAGGACCTGGATCAGGCTCAGAGTGCCTACGACGTTGCCCTCGCGCAACGGGACAGCGCCGTCCAAGCCGAGAAGATCGCTCAGGAGGGCACACGCTCCGAGGATATCCGCTCCGCGCGGGAGGGAGTCGCGCAGGCTCAGGCCGCGGTCAGCGAGGCCGAAGCCAATCTCGCCGGCGCCAAAGCCGCGGCTTTGCAAACACGCGTGAGAACCGAGGAAGTGCGATCGGCGCAGGCTCAGGTCAGCCAATCGGATGCGGCCCTGCGTTCGGCGGTCGTGTCCCTCGCCTACAGCACGATCACCGCTCCGTTCGCCGGATCGATCGTGCGCCGCGCGGTCGACCCGGGCGCGATGGCGACTCCCGGCTCGCCCTTGTTGTCGATCGAAGGCGGCGACCTGCGGCTCGAAGCCTCGGTGCCCGAGAGCGTCCTGCCCCATATCGTACTTGGCGAGACGGTCAAAGCCCGGTTGGACGCCATCGATCGGGACTTCCAGGGCCGGGTCGACGAGATTGTGCCGGACGGGGACCCGACGTCCCACAGCTTCATCGTCAAGCTGACGCTGTCGGATGCCACGGGCGCCCGCTCTGCGCTCTCAGATCTCAGATCTCGGGTTTCAGATTCCGACCGCTCGAGGAGCGGGCCTGCCGCCCCGCGATCCTCGATTTGCAGCGGCATGTTCGGCCGGGCCCTCTTCGTCACCGGCCATGAGCAGCGGATCGAAGCCCCTAAAACGGCCGTCTGGGACCGCGAGGGACTTCACTACGTCTATGCCCTCAACGCGCAAGGCGTTGCGCGCATCAGAATCGTAACGATCGGCGATCCGCACGGAGATCGGGTCACGATCCTCTCCGGGCTCTCGGCCGGCGACCGGATCGTCGCCTCCGGGATCGAGAGCGTCTCCGACGGAATGACGGTGACGCCGCGGTGAGAGTCGGTCTGGCCGGGAAGCTCGCCTCCGCGTTCGTCAACAGCAAGTTGACGCCTCTCATCATCGTCGCCTCGCTGCTCCTCGGAATCTTCGCGATTCTCAAGACGCCCCGCGAAGAGGAGCCCCAGATCATCGTGCCGATGGCGGACGTGATCGTCCGGTTCCCGGGAGCCACCGCGAAGGACGTCGAGCAGCGGGTCACGACGCCGATGGAGAAGCTCCTCTGGGAGATCCCCGGCGTCGAGTACGTCTACTCCACAAGCAGCCCCGGCCAGTCGATGGTCATCGTGCGGTTTCTGGTCGGCGAAGATCAGGAGCGGGCGTTCGTGCGCTTGCGCGAGAAGCTCCAGTCGCACTTCGACATCATGCCTCCGGGCGCTTCTCAGCCGATCATCAAACCGCGCTCGATCGACGACGTTCCCATCCTCGCTCTCACCCTCCACAGCCAGGACGTCGATGGATTCACGCTGCGCCAAATCGCGGCTCGGGTCGAGACGGCGATCAAAAGCGTGCCCGACGTGAGCGAAACCGCGGTGATCGGCGGCCAAAAGCGGGAGCTCCGGGTCTCCGTCGACAGCGGCAAGCTGAACAGCCGGGGACTGTCGCCCGACGCCGTCTCCCAGGCTCTTCTCGGCTCGAACCAGCGCTCCCAGGCCGGCGCCTTCAATCGTGGAAACCAGGAGATCGTCGTCAAAGCCGGCGAATTCTTCAAGAGCGCCGATGACGTGGGCAAGGTGCTCGTGGGGGCCCCAAACGGGCAGCCCGTCTACGTCCGCGATGTGGCGACGGTCACGGATGGGCCTGAGGAGCCGACCAACTATGTTCTCTTCGGCTACGGCCCGGCAAGCAAGAACACGAACGTAACCGGCGCGCTCGAACCGGCCGTCACGATCAGCGTCGCCAAGCGCAAGGGTACGAATGCGATCGACATCGCCGACCGTGTGCTCGCCAAGGTCGATTCTCTCAAAGGGACGATCATCCCGGACACGGTGACCGTCAGCCAGACCCGCAACTATGGCGAGACGGCGAGCGAGAAATCGGGCGAACTCCTCTTCCACATGATGATCGCCGTGCTCTCCGTGACGATCCTGATCGCCATCGCCCTGGGACGGAAAGAAGCCCTCGTCGTGCTCGTCGCGATCCCCGTGACCCTGGCTCTGACCCTCCTCGTTTTCTACCTGTACGGCTATACGCTGAACCGAATTACGCTCTTCGCTCTGATCTTCTCGATCGGGATCCTCGTCGACGACGCGATCGTCGTGGTCGAGAACATCGTGAGGCATTTGCGCCTGCCCGAGGCGCAGCGCGAGGGGACCCTGAGGACGGCTGTGCTCGCCGTCGATGAGGTTGGCAATCCGACGATCCTGGCGACCTTCACCGTCATTGCCGCGATCCTGCCGATGGCTTTCGTCGGCGGTCTCATGGGTCCCTATATGCGCCCGATTCCGGTTGGAGCGAGCGCGGCCATGCTCTTCTCGCTCCTCATCGCATTCATCGTGACGCCCTGGGCCGCCGTGAGACTGCTGAAGAAGGGCCACCGAAACGCACGCGTGCATCAGTCCGATCAGGCAGATCAGACCCCCATTCAAGATCACGAGGAGGATTTCCTGACCCGGCTCTACCGGCAGGTGATGACTCCCCTGCTGAGGTCGCCGAGGGTCCGCTTCACCTTCTTCACGGTGATCGTCGTTCTCCTACTCGGCGCTTTCTCCCTGGTCGCGACGAAGTCAGTCATCGTGAAGATGCTGCCGTTCGACAACAAGAACGAGTTCCAGGTGATCGTCGACATGCCGACCGGCACGACTCTGGAGCAGACGGCTGTCGTCGCCCGCCGTCTGGCCGACTACGGGGCCCAAGTCCCCGAGGTCACGAACTACCAGATCTACATCGGCACGTCGAGCCCCTACAACTTCAACGGCCTGGTGCGCCATTACTTCAACCGCGACGCCAGCTACCAGGCGGACATCCAGGTCAATCTGTCGCCGAAGGGCGAGCGCAAGGCTCAGAGTCATGACATCGTCAAGCGCATCCGGGGCGACCTGACCGCGATCGCCAACCGGTACGGGGCCCGAATCAAGGTCGCGGAGATCCCGCCTGGACCGCCGGTTCTCGAGACCCTGGTGGCGGAAGTCTACGGCCCCGACGAAGCGACGCGCATGGACGTGGCCCGCAAGGTCAAGAACGTCTTTCAGACGACGAGCGGAGTCTCCGACGTCGATTGGTACGTCGACGACGACCAGACGACCTACCGCTTCGATGTCGATACGACGAAGGCGGCGCTCTCCGGGGTCGACGTCGCGGCGGTGAACCGGACGCTGACGACGGCGCTGGGGGGCGAACAGGTCGGTTTGCTCCACGACGAAGAATCCTCGGAGGATATCCCGGTCACCGTGCGCCTGCCCCGCAACGAACGAAGCGGCCTGGAGCGCCTGGAGGGCCTCACCGTGCAGTCGTCGAGCGGAGAACCGGTCCACTGACTGAGTTGGTCAAGCCGGTCCGGATACCCACCGACAAGAGCATCTATCACAAGAACCTGCTTCCGGTCGTGTACGTGACGGGCGACGTCGTAGGGCGGCTCGAGAGCCCGGTCTATGCGATCCTCCAGATGAACAAGGCACTGGACCAGCTCAAGATGCCGCCCGGGGTCAAGCTGAACGTGATGTCGACGCACCTGCCCGACAGCACGAACCAGCCGACCGTGAAATGGGACGGCGAGTGGTTCATCACCTACGAGGTGTTCCGCGATCTCGGCATCGCCTTCGCGGCCGTTGTCGTGCTGATCTATATCCTCGTCGTCGCCTGGTTCCAGGATTTCAAGACGCCGATCGTCATCATGGCCCCGATCCCGCTCACTTTGATCGGCATCTTGCCCGGCCATGCGATCATGGGGGCCTTCGTAACGGCGACGTCGATCATCGGCTTCATCGCGGGCGCAGGCATCATCGTGCGCAACTCGATCATCCTCGTGGACTTCATCGAGCTTCGGCGTCGCCAGGGCGTGCCGCTGGAGCAAGCGGTGATCGATGCGGGGGCCACGCGCTTCCGGCCGATGCTCCTGACGGCGGCTGCGGTCATCGTGGGCTCTTTCGTGATCCTCTTCGATCCGATCTTCCAGGGCCTCGCCATCTCGCTGATGGCCGGCGAGATCGCCTCGACCCTCCTGTCGCGCCTCGCGGTTCCGGTGCTCTACTTCATGTCGCAAAGGAAGTCCGAGCAGGGCCGGAGCAACCTCGCGCCGAAAGCCGAAAAGGCGGAGCTGAGTCTGGCCGAGGCTCTTCCGTAGAGAAGCGACGACAGTCTCCCGCAGAACTACCTGCCATATGAAGATCCGCGTGTCATCCTGGGAGCCGTTCTAGAGAGCCCGAGGCACGAGGGCGAATCGGAACGGCGGAGGGACCCACTTGAACCCGTGTTCTGCACCCGAGTCCGCCCCGCAGTCTGGGGTCGGGCCACGCCGACTTAGGATTGAAGTCACTGACTGGGCAGGCTAGATAGAATGGATGCGTGAGGCAGTTTCACGACGAGCCACCGAATCGCTGGTTGCTATACTTCGGTTTTCCGGTGTTGTTTTTCACTCTATGGTGGGCGCTCTATGCGCTGATGGATCTCATTTCCGGGAGGGCTCATCATGAGTGGATTGCCGAGGCCGTTGCTTTCGGAATCGGCTGGCCGCTCCTGATCGGCATGCTCTACATGCGAGCTCGGGCAAGAGCCAGCCGTGCGCCTGCGGAACTCGAACCGCTCGTAGAGGAAGCTCTCGAAGAAGCCGGTATTCACGGCGCGACCTTGACCTATTGGGATCGCGGCGACCAGGCTTCGCGTCCGCGCCCGTTCGCATTTGCAAAGCAGATCGCGATCTCTCGGGCCGTCGCCGAAGGTCTGACCCCGAACGCGCTCAGGTGGACCATCAAGACCGACGCCCTGGCCGGATGGCTTGGCTGCGTGCGGGCCTTTCCGCTGCTAGGCGGAGGGCTTCTCGTTGCGATAGCGGCGGCTTCGCTTGAAGAGAGGTGGAAGCTGCCAGGCGTCTATGTGCTCGGCCCCCTAGGGTTCGTCGCTCTGGTCTTCGCCGCGACTGGCTTCTACGGCTGGCGACTGCAGCTTTTGGCCGACCAGAAGTTCACGAAAACGGGTGATGACCGAGCCGCCGCGAAGGAGGCGCTGAGCTTTGCCTTCTTCTCGCAGGAGGACCGCCCGAGCGGCAATCGCGGCCTGTTCTCGCGTCGCGAGCTCTCTGGCCGGGCCAGACGACTGGGGATCGTCCTCGCCCGTGGGTATCGTGTGGGCGCCGAAGGCAAGGACCGTGAATCCCAGGGTAGCTCCGCAACCCTGGGCTGAGTTCGGGAACCCCTTCGGAGTTGGATCCTTTGCGTGGGGGGACAACGTCTATCAACAATTTAATAGACAGATGTCTGCCATCTGATGTATAGTCATGGCGAGGTTTTTCACCATGAAGTTTCAAGACTATATCATCGATGCGATTCAGAAAGCGACCGACGAAGCGTTCCGTTATGCCCGGGCGGTTCCAGCCGACAAGCTGGATTGGAAGCCGCTGGACGCGGGCCGGTCGGTCCTCGACCAGATTCAGGAGGTCGCGCAGGCGCCCGACTACGTCACCGGCATGCTCGGGGGAACGCCGGTGAGCGAGTCGCCCGGCGAGGAGAACTGGGAGAAGCTGGTCGCCGAGCGGCGCGCCTGGACAACCCTCGACGCCTGCGAAGCCGAAGGAAAGAAGCGGCTCGACGGCCTCTTCGAGGCGATCCGCAACACGCCCGACGAGAAGCTCAGCCAGACGCAGTGGCTGCCCTACGACGGCGGACGCGACTTCACGTTGGCCGAGATCATGGAGTACCCGCGCTGGAACGCGAACTACCATGCCGGCTGCATCGCCTACATCCAGCTTCTTTACGGCGACAAGGAGATGCACTAGAACCGCTCGTGCGTCGGAAGCCCTGGGGTCTGAGACTGAACCTATCGCAGGGCCGGCCGTTTCGGACCCCGGGGCCCCGGGCAGCGGGTTGAGTTTTCTTCCTCCCAAAGGGGGTGCCTATATAGGGAGGAAGAAAAAGGGGAAGATTCGGCGCGCTCGATGCGAGGCGGCCGAGGCAGCTTTCCTTAAATTTGCGCTGCTTTTGCCTCCGACCAGGGATCTTTACCGGGTGATCAGCCTTCCAATTCATAAGGGCTGTGTCGCCTGGCGAAGTGTCGTGGCGAGCGGTCCGCAGGGAGCGAATGGAAGGCGTCGTTCATGACCTCGAGTTTTCGAAGGCCGTACTGATACAGATTCGGGATGCGGCCTGCATCGAGGTCGATTTGATTTCGCCTCACAGCCCAAAGGGCTTGGTCCTCCTTATCCACGGCAGTGGAAGCAGCCGGCTCAGCCCGAGGAACCGGTATGTGGCGAGAGTGCTCCGAGAGCGCTGCCTTGCAACGGCGCTGCTGGATATCGAGACGGCGGCAGAGAAATCGGACCGGGAGAACACCGGACTCCGGGCCGTCGAACTCTCGGAGATGGTGGAGCGAATCCTCATTACCACGGATTGGTTCGGGCAAGACGAGCATGTGCGTCATTTGCCGATCGGCTATTACGGCACCGGCACGGGAGCGGCGGCGGCCTTCATCGCGGCGGCGAAGCGGCCGGAGGCCGTTCGGACGGTCGTCGCCCGTGGGGGACGGCTCGAACTTGCAGACGAGCACTTGCCGCGAGTCCAGGCGCCTGCCTTGCTGATCGTGGGCGCTCACGATCTGGAGGTCGTGCACCACAATTGGGATGCGTTGGACCGTCTCTCCTCCCCGATCAAGAAGCTAGAAGTCATCCCGGGAGCCCAACATATGTTCGAAGAACCGGGCGCGCTAGCGGCGGCTGCGCTGCACGCGAGCGGGTGGTTCGCCCACCATCTTCCGGATGAAGCCGAGCACTTGCCGGTTCACGCGGTAGTTCATGGGGGGCCATGAACCGGCCGCGGGGACACACGCGAACGCTCGTCATAGGATTTCTTCAGCAGCGCCAATCTCTGAAACCGGTCATCAAGGCACTGCGTAAGGGCCGATTCCTTCGGTGCGCGATCGTGCAGGCTGGAGCTGAGGGAGGCCCCGTCAGTGCCGGCTGGATCGGATCGCGCTATCTCGTCGCTCTGTTCGTTCTCGCCGGGGGCTTGTTGGCGGCGCCGGTCGGACGCATCGCAACGGTTGGGTTTCTCAAGTCCG
>DATJYD010000712.1:0-4453 GCA_035499755.1 Fimbriimonadaceae bacterium | reverse complement strand
GGAGCTACTGAAGGGCGAGGGCTTCGAAGTGGACGTGCAGGACACGATGGAAGCGTTCGAGGATGCGGAACGGCTGGCCGGGCTGAGCCTGATCATTCCCGTCATCACGATGAGCACGATCACGGCGGAGCAGCGCGATCCCGTGATCGAGGCGGTGCGCGACCACGGAGTCGGGATCGCGGGCTGCCACGGCGGGATGTGCGACTCGTTCCGGTTGGATACCGAGTGGCAGTTCATGACCGGCTCTCAGTGGGTGGCGCATCCCGGGAACGACGGGGTGCGGTACATGGTGAGGATCGACCCGGGCAACCCGCACGAAATCACGGCCGGGATTCCCGACTTCGAGGTCGTGAGCGAGCAGTACTACCTGCACACGGACCCGGGCAACAACGTGCTGGCCTTTACCGAATTCCCGACCGCGGGGGTGGACGGGCCTCACGTGGCAAACCGGTGCCGGATGCCGCAGGTGTACACGAAGATGTACGGGAAGGGGCGGGTCTTCTACAACGCGTTGGGCCACCACCGGGACATCCTGGAGCAGCCACATCCTCGCGAGCTGATGCGCCGCGGCTTCCTCTGGGCGGCGAAGCCGGCCTGAAAGCAAGCAAAAGACTTTAGATTGGCCGATCACCCATAGTTGGCCGGACCGCTAAGGCGATCCCCGGTTTCGTGGTTGAGCGCCGCATCGCCGGGCGGGGTCGGGGCGAGGTGGTCGGAGCCTCTTGCCGGCGAGCATCCGGGCAGGAGGCTTGACGTTCTTGACGATGGAGTACGTTTCGCGATCAGAGCCGTGGGTCTGATGTGCGACATGGATAGATGAAGCCGTCAAGTAGATTCATCGGTCCGAGACGAGGGCCCCCTCGGCGGCGAATGATGTCCGATCCGGCCCAAGGGGCATCCGGGCGCTTTGGAATGGCGGGAGGACTGCGCCGGTGCTTTATTGCCCTGCGCAGCCAATGCCAGGGAGAAGTGAGTGGGGGCAGGGAGCCGCTCATCGCCTCAAGGGCGGATCGAACGTAGGGCGGCTTTGAGTCAGCGTTTGCTTGGCCGTTCGGATACGTCCCCGCTTTCCGGGCCCGAGGGCTCCGGGGGCGTACTTTTCAAAGGCTTTTTCGTAGAGGGCGGGAAGAGATCGACGATAACGATCGATGTATCGGACAAGCCGAGTTCCTCCGGCGTTTTGAAGCCCTCGATAATAAGCCTCCCCTTCTTGGGGGAATTCTCCTGTTGCATGATATCTGTACCTCGTGGTGTGTGTCGTTCGTGCGACCTTGACGTCTCGGCCAGTCTCCTCGGCCCATGCTCGAAGAGCGGACTCCAATAGTGTATATCTTCGTTCATCGAGGTGGGGGACAAGATATCCTCGATGCGTTCTGACCGCGTGAGCGGTCAGTTCGGGGTTCTTTGTGGAGAAATGTCTGAATGCCTCCGAGGTCAGCGGCGCGCCTTCGACGCTCTGGATGAGTGCACCGGTCTCTTTTCCCCGGCCTAATGCGAGGGTCTTGATCTGGTGATGGTCGCTGGCGAGCCCCAGAGCGTCTGCGAATGCATCGCGGGCGAGATCGCTTCCCGACAGCCGAATGGCGACGCGAGTTCCCCCCATCGACTCGAATCCTTGTAAGCGCAAGGAGCCACCGGTGGCGTTCGCCAGACCTCGGCTGAGCTTGGTCGTTACATCTAGGGCGATTCTCCTCTGCACCCGCTCCGGCAGACTCCGTAGCCTTCCGTAGATCTCATGCAGTCGCCCAGCTTCCTCGGGTGCCGCGTCGAACGGTATAGTTGCGGCGACCCGCGTCGTCACGGTATGAGGAAACATCGGCTTGTGGCCGCGCATTATTCTGCCCTTGTTGTAGACGAGCGAATGCAACTGGTCCTCAGTCCAGTTGCCCCCGTCGATGCCTAGACGGTTCAGCTCGTCCACCCAGGCCTTGGCCTTAGCCGCGTTCCTTTCATATTGCACGGCCGAAGGCGAGCTTTCAAAATCCATGTGAATGGGAACCACTTCACCATTCGCAAGGTGGACCTTCGCGGTTTTCCAGGTGTTGCCCTTCGGCAATTCCCAATGATCTATGGCGACTCCATTGAGTGTCCCGTGAGAGCAGAGTCGAGAGAGTCGCTCGATGTCTGCTCGGGTCGTCAATCCGCTGACTTCGCGAAGGCTGTTGATGTCGCCCACAAAGGGTCTTCCGAATTCGACCCGGTCACCGATCGCTGATCGGGTCAATCTTCCCGCGGAGGAATCCGTGAAATCGGGGATCTTCAGACCAGACTCGATCTTGGCTCGGCGGCCAGAAAGAACAGCGACGATCTTGTCGTGCGCCAACCCACCGCCCTTCGGATTCCTCAACCCAGCCCGCTGGTCCATCGCATTAAGCGTCTGCTGGAGTGCAACCTGTGGCGAGACGTTTTGGTTCGCCAATGCGAACGCAACCTTCTCTCGCTCGGTGAAGCCCAATGCGTCAAGCTCCGTGTTCATGTCCGGATACCACGTCCGCATCTCTCCCAGATTCGGACCAACCCCGTGTTGTTGGGTTTCGAAGAGCAGATGGCTGGCCTCCTTCCCCTTCCCACGATAGATCGGTCGTCCCCAGTTGTCCCTGAAATCCAATCGGCCGTTGGTGCTGCCCTCCAACTCGCCGGACGCCCGCACTTCTCGAGCCGTGCGGAGATTATGCTTTGCCTCGCGAATCGTGATGTACGACTTCTTCTTGGGAGTGGACTTCGCCGCGGCTGAAGGGGATCGATCAACAGCTGAGGACCCATGTAAAGCAGAAGAGGCTCCCTCTTGGGAGCCTCTGGATAAGCTATTGCTGGGTTCAACGCCGGGTGGGTGTCCTAGCCCGGCCGATTTCATGTACCGTTCTTGTTCGGCGATGTTGTCTCGGGCAAACCTCTCAGCGGCGACGATAAGCTTATAGGCCGTCGGCTTGCTGACATGCGCCTTTTCGGCAAACTCGCTGACCGTCTTTGCGCGGTCGATCAGTTCTCCGGCTTGAGAGTAGACGTGCTTCAATCCGTAGACGGCGAATATCGCATTCAGCACGCGCCCGACGCGCTCTCCCGAACTCAATCCCTGCTCGGTGAAGTTAACGCTCCGGATCGTGTCGCCCAGGGTGTCGCGGAATGCCTTGACGGGACCCTTCTCAATGGCGTCACCGATCTGTCCGAGAGCGTCAAGCCCTGCGAATGCAGCGCCTCCTGGAAGAAAGTACTTGCCAATCTGGAAGGCCGTCTTGCCGATCTGACCCACCGGGTTCTCCTGAACCTCCGGCATTTCGAGGACTTCGCCCTCGTTGAAGCCCATCGCCCGCCCGGCGAGGTCCTGTAGCGTTTCCGGAAACAGTGAAATCGCGTTCGGCACCGCCTTAAGGGCCAGAGCGATCGGATTGTCCGGGGTCGCGTCCGCCAACATTTGTCCGTAGGCGGACATGCGGGGAACGTCGACCGTCGACGTCCCCCCTCCAGCCCGAACAAGCCACGAAACGATCTTAGGAAGGTCCGGGCTGTGCGGCGAAACCCCGAATTTGGCGGCCACAATTCTGCGCGCATTTTCGAGAGGTATCCGTTGACCGTGAGCAGGGGTGTTGTAGGTGGTGACGTTGACCGTCTCCCCAGTCCAGTCCTTGGTCGGAACCGATGTATCGGCCAGTCCGAGTTTCTGCCGGTGAAAAGCCAGCATGAGATCACCGAGCGTGAATGGGAAGTTGTTTCCCACCTCCTCAGGGGGCTTGAGCCATGCCCACTTCTGAGCGCGAGCAGCTTGAACCGCGCCGTCGATCTCGTTCATCCCTATCGGTCCCAGGCTGCCGATTCGCTCCAGATAATCTCGGATGACCTGCCGCTTCGAAGCAGGGATAGAGCCCATTTCGGCATCGACCTTCCGCATGGCCCAAGGGAGCATTCCCGGGCCATTCAGCCAGTTGTGGTACTCCTTGATGCGGCGAGCTCGAACGGCGTCGGGCTGAAGATAACGCTCGAAATCATTCTGGGGGACGTTCTTGCTTGGATTGAGCAACGGTGGGTGGAGAAGCGAATCGAGGAAGGCGGCTGAATTGGGTGGCTTCGTCTCATGGAGGGCCGCCAGGAATGGATCGAGATGCCCGGCCGCGCCTGCTGCCGCGGGCGGCCGGGGCGCCCCGGGCTTGGCGGTGGGGGTCGTGCCTCCCGACCGGAGCAATCTCGCGATCTCATCCGGACGGCCCTCGGCGGTTCGGCCGAGGGCCTCGACGCGCATGCGACGTCCGCCCAAGTCGCTGATCTTGTAGTGCTGGACACCCATCGACCGGAGCGACCTTGCGACCTTCACGCCGTCGGCGATCTGGTCCGGGGATCCCATGAAGGAGCCGAGCGTGGGCGAGTGGGCGATATAGCCGCCCTTGGCACTCAGGCTCGTCTTGAAATCGCCGCCGAAGTTGGGCAGTTTGTCGCCGTATGCCCTCATGCGATCGGGCAC
>DATJYD010000711.1:0-5565 GCA_035499755.1 Fimbriimonadaceae bacterium | reverse complement strand
GCCTTGAGCGTTCGAGTAATGGACTTTCTCGAACAGAGGCGAATTCAGGATCAGTCCGCCGGCGCGATAGATATCGTTGCCCTCGAGGTCGACGAGCCAGCCGACTCCTCCCGTGCGGGCCGCTCCCTGGCAGTTGTAGGCGCCGTCGTAGTAGTCGTCCCCGGCCGTGTCTTGAAGAATGCCGAGTCCAAACTCCCCATAGCCTTCGCCGAGCGACACGCACTTGTAGTTGTCGTTGCCGCCTTCTCGATAGAAGCCTCCGACGCCGGCGAGCCCCGCGCCAAGGCAGATGCTCTGGCAACGGAACGTGTCGTTACCGCCGATATCATAGGCGAGGCCAACGCCGAGGATGCCGGCGCCGAGGTTGAGGTCGGGCACTTCGAAGGTCTTGTTGCCCCCGATCGCGAGCAGGACCGAGGCGTAGCCGATACCGGCGCCGCACCGACCCTTGAAGAGAGAATTACCGCCCAAATCCACCATGACCACCGCGTCCCGATCGGAGTGGACGACGTCCTTGTTCGCGGAGACGTCGACTCGCAGCCCGTCGATCCACAGCTTCAAGTCCACCGGCTGACGAACTGCCTTGGCCGCCGATTGCAGCTCAGGCCTGATCTTCTCGACATTGGCCGCGAGCATCTCGCCGGCCGCCCGAATCGCGACGAGGTCGATCTTATCGATCAGGGCGAGGATCTTGTTCGCGTCGTACGTCGTTCGCTTGGTGAAGGAGAACTTGATCGAGGGATCTTCGTTGGCGTAGAGAGGAAGCGTTTCCGTCAAGTAGCGCGCATCCTCCCGCGAGATCCCGGAGATCGCCCGTTTGATAATCGAATTGGCGTCGGCGACGCTGTCGACGAGCTTCTTGATGGGATGGCGCAGGGGAGCCGGCAGCTTCGCGAGGCTGGGATCGGCAGGCCGGTTCGCGACCGCGATGGCGAGTGAAGTTGGGTCATTGAGTCCCTGGGTGCGAGCCGCCTGGATGAGCGTGGCGAGATCCTTCGTCGCTCCACTCCTGTGGAAAGCCATGAGCTTGTCGGCGGCTTCCAGGGGATTGTCGAGAGCGAGATTAACGAGCGGCAGCCGGTACTTGTCGTTGAAGGGGCGCCGATCGTATTCGAGATCCTTAATGGTCATGTTGCCGACAAAGAGCGTGTCGGCGATGCCCTTCTTCTCGTCCGGAGTCAGTTGGCCGTGGGCCAGACCTGCCACGGCGAGGAGGAGTGCGAGGATGCAGCGCTTCACGGCCCATTATATGGGAAGTCGGCGGGTACAGTCGCGGCAGGCGACGTGAATCCTCGGCCTTGGTTGCCGCCTCTCCGAATTACGAATGAGCGAGATTCTGCTGCCCGTCCTCCTAATCGTGGGCTATGTGGTCGTCACGGCCTGGCTGTTGCCGAAGATGGGCGTCCCCACGTGAATGTCCGGCTCCTGCTCCGTCGAGGATCGGCGGAAAGACAGTCCAAGAGAAACCGAGGGCTGCGATCTGTAGCATCTGTAACAGCGCGCGGTCGAGGTCGGAACCGTCAAACGGCGCCCGGTCACCGTACTCCAAATGACTGCCTCAGCAGTCACCGGCAAGAGCAGAGACGCTGTGATATGATGGCGGGAACGGAGGACTCGCCAATGAAAATCACGTTTCTCCCTAACGAAGAGAAAATCTACGCACAGACCGTTCTCTATGTGCCGCCGAAGGGCGGCAAGTACAACGGCACCCTAACCGTCACCAATCAGCGCCTCCTTTACGACGCGAAGTTCGACGTGAGCGCCAAAGGCTTCCTCGAGGAACTGGCATTCGTCAAGTGGGGGAGCGAAGGCTTCCTCGAGATCGATAAGAACGGCATTCAAGACGTCCAGGTCGAGAAGAAGCTGCTCAGTAAGAAGTGCATCGTGACCCTGACCGATGGCAGCAAGCACACATTCGACGCCGGCGCCCTCGGAATCGACAAGTGCGCTGAGGCTATCCAAGCCAAGTAGCCGCTAAAGGCCACGGGCGACCGATTCCCACACCGTCTCCGTGCCGAGTGATTTCTCGTCGATCGAGCGTTCGTCGAAGGGATAGATGTTCGGCATTTGACTAGCGGGCGTCTCAACGGCCAGCCCAAGCCCGAAGCCCGTCTCCGAGGGCGCCAGGAGGGTCAGAGACGTCGGTTCGAGCAGGGCCCGCCGCAATAGAGGATCAAGGAGGTTGGTGTCCAGTTCCTTGCCGAGCCATTCGGCTTCATCGAGCTGGCACCGGCGGCGAGAGCCGGCAATCGAATCGATAACGGCGATCGACACATTCTCGCTCAGGCAGAGGTCGGCGATTTGCCGTAGACGAACATTCGTGCCGGAGCCGAACCTGCGCCGGTCGCCGTGGCGATAGCCGACCAGTCGGGATAGGCCCGCCAGCCGTACCGACGCGCTGAGGACCAGGGCCGGATCGCCTCGACGGAGCGCGAGATTGGGAAGCGGCAGCCGCACGCCTTCGCCCCACGGCCAGAGAAGATTGAGAGGGGGAAGCTCCTCGTCGGCCCGCTTCTCGTTGATCTCAGTTTCGCTGAGGAGGTTGATCGAATCGTCGATGAATCGCCTCAGGGCGATCTCAGCGTCCCCCTCGGGCAGACGCTCGCGAATCGATTTGCCATCGACCTCGGCCGCGCTCGTGGTTCGAATATCTCCGATCGACTCCCAGACAAGACCATGGTCGACGCCCTCGCCTTCCACGATCGTAAGCAGCTTCGTGTTCAGCTTCTTGGCGAGGTCGAGGACGGTGCGCTGCTCCTCGGGTGTGATCGCCCTTACCGATCTGGCGATTCCGTCGATGAACGACACTAGACTGAGGTGAAAGTGAGTCGATCGCGGCGGCGGGTCGGCGCCCAGGGCCGCGATCGTCAGGGGGCCCTGACGGAGTTGCCCCTCATCGGGCCGCATGCCGAGATAGAGCGCCTCCGGCGTTTCGACGGTCGGGACCGGAGAAAGCTTGAACACCCGTCCCATCTCAGACACTTGGGTTAGAGTGGGCAGCTTCTGCCGCAAGACGGACGGCTCGCCGGCGAGATCGGGAACCACGATGACGATTCTGCGCATGGGTTTCGGATGCACAGCTCTATTCTGAAGACGATGCGAAGGACTTGGGCCTTTCTCCACGGATATCGAGGAGCGTCTGCAGCTTCAGCCTCTCCCAGTCACCTGTCTCACAAGTGCTTTACGGGCCATGCTCCCAAGCCACGCCGGACTGGACCCCCGTGCTCAGACGCCAAGTCGAGGCGAATGGGCGCGACGACTCACGAGCGAAACCAAGCAGTTGAGGCTAACTCGCCGATGCCGCCTCAGGGCTTGGCAAGAAGAAGGCGTAAGTGATGCGCAGTGCCCGCCCTGAGGCATAGAAAAACAAAGTCGTCGATGCCCGCATTTTCGGAGACGCTTCTCTAGCCCCCGAGCTTTCCGCCATGGACGGCGTCCTTCGGAGCGGAGCCGAGGTCCAGGCCCTGCGGCGCTTCCACGTCGAAGGTTCCGATCTGAGCGATGGCCGCTTCCAAGTTCCCTTTTGAGAAGCCGCTGTACAGTTTGTTCGACGCTCCCATGGGGGCGACGACCACGAGGTCCAGGCCCTGAGCCGCCGAGAACTTCTTGATCGCGGCGCCGTCCGCATCCGGCAGGATTCGGATTTGAGAGCCGAGGTCCTTCGTGAGTTGAAGGGCTTTGGCCTCGTCGCCTTCGGTGACGCCGACAACTGCGACTTTACGTCCGTAGGCAGCGGCGACGGCATGGAGCGTCTTGGCGGCGGACTTCGCCTGATCGGAAGCCGAATCGAAGAAAGCCACGATCACGGGCTCGCCATTCCGACCCCGGATCGCGACGGACTGAATTTGCTTATCGGCCGGCCCGGAGACAGTGCCCACGTAAAACACCTTCGGCCGGGTGCCGGCGTCCGACAGGTTCGAGTCGACGCCGGCGATGCTTGCTTCGCGCGCCTCGTCGAACTTCTCGAAGCTCAAGCCGTTAGCGCCGTAGAACTGACCACGAAAGCCGCGGGCTCCGCCGCCCGCTGGGTTGAGATGGCAGTAGCTGCAGGGCTTGCCTTCCTTCTGCGCATATTCGGGGCGAGCGTCGGCGGTGAAGATGCCGACGGTGAGCACGATGCCGGTAAGAAAACTGACTGAATAGAGCTTGTTCATGGACCTTGGCATAATATAACGTTTCTAGCCGGGCATTGTTCTATAGATAGCATTAAGAACGTGGAACGGCGCTGGGAGGGGTCTCTTTGCTCGCCGCCTAGTCTTCGAAGCAAAGCTACGGTCGCGCAATGACCCGAGTTGCCTAACCCGTCGTATGGATGCTCTGAAGCTCCTCGCTCGCCGATGTCGCGGTGGCAGGCAGGGTGTGGTCCGGCGCGGTCTCGGCGACGGCTCCGGCGAGGGTGTTAGTCAGCCGTTCGGTCGCCCGGTGCCCGATCTTCACGAGTTCTCGAAAAGCTAGAAACGCCACCGACATGATCAGCAGCGTAAGGCCCAGGGCCATCCAGATCTGTCCTTCGCTGCCCAGGGATGCGAGAAGCACGAACGATGCGATCGTGGCCGGGTGCAGACTGACGAGCCAGGCGAACCAGCCGTTCGACTTCGTCCTCACCCGAGTCCGCCCCTTCTTGGAGGTGATCTCGACGTTCGCCATCGAACATCCCGTCCAAGTCTGCCCCGACAGGGTGCGCCCGACCTGGGTAAAGCCCCGGTGATTGCCGACCGGCCTGAGATGCCGGAGGAGGACGTCGTAGTCCTCGGGAGACAGCTCCGTGTCGACGACGCGTTCAAATTCCTCAGTCAAATGAAAGCCGGGTGGCGCAGGCTTGGTCGACGTGGCCTCGTCGATGGCCTGCTGGAGGAATCGAGGCTCGATGCCCAGTTCTCCGGCAATTCGAGAGAGCTCTTCAGGCGTGACACCGGGGGTGTAGGATTCCTTACCCGCATTCTCCTGAAGCTCGACGGCGCGCTTGACAAGCGCGGTGACCTCCTGCTCGCTGAAGACCTTTCGTTCCGATCCCACCGCCTCTATTGTACGGCGTCCACCGGATGAGGGATGAGTACAAGGCCGAAGACGGGGAGCCGGTTATGCTCGATGCGGGCGATAGCGCGAAACCGCCTTGGACGAACGATGACCCCGCGATCAGCGACGAGCGTTCCTTTCAACGCCGATCTCTGCCGGTCCGCCGCCGGCTCGGCGAGCTGAATCGTTACTCAGCGATGTCGGCGGGGCGGGAGAGGTCGTGAAGCTCGTGGAGTCGAGGACCCCTGATTGGGCTCCATCACCCCTCACCACTTCCGTCATCGCCTGGTATCCTCTTCCGGGCCCCCGGAAGTGAATCGCTATCTCGTCCTGAGTGACGGAACCGTCTACCATGGCAAGCCGCTCGGCGCGGAAGGCGAGGCTATTGGCGAGGTCGTGTTCAATACCGGGATGACCGGCTATCAGGAGATCCTCACCGATCCCAGCTACGCCGGGCAAATCGTGCTTCTCACCTATCCTTTGATCGGCAACTACGGGATCAACGACGACGACTTCGAATCGGACCGTCTCCAGCCCGCCGGCTTTATC
>DATJYD010000710.1:0-2060 GCA_035499755.1 Fimbriimonadaceae bacterium | reverse complement strand
GAGTTGACTCAGATCTTCATTAGTCCATGGTTTTTGAACAAGATGCCTCTTTTCGGCACATTCTCCCGATGGAGCAGGGGCGGATTCGCAAGATCATCCACATCGACATGGACGCCTTCTATGCGTCGGTCGAGCAGCGCGACGATCCCGCCCTCAAGGGTAGGCCCGTGGCGGTCGGCTACCCAGCGAAACGCGGCGTCGTTGCTGCGGCAAGTTACGAAGCGCGACGCTTCGGGGTGCGCTCAGCGATGCCTTCAACAACCGCGAGGCGGAAGTGCCCCGAGCTCGTTTTCGTGCCGCCGAGGTTCGACGTTTACCGCGCGGTGTCAAGGCAGATCCATGAGATTTTCATGGATTACACCCGCTTGGTCGAGCCCCTCTCTCTCGACGAAGCTTATCTCGATGTGACTGACAATCTCAGGAGCGGCGCGAGCGCATGGGCGACGGCCAAGGAAATAAGGAAACGCATTCACGACGAAACAGAGCTTACGGCCTCGGCCGGAATATCCTACAATAAATTCCTCGCCAAGCTTGCATCGGACCAGCAAAAGCCAAACGGCCAATTTGCCATCATGCCAGACGAAGGGGAAGCCTTCGTGGCGAATCTACCGGTGGCGAAGTTTCATGGCGTCGGACCGGTGACGGCGGCCAAGATGCACGCCCTCGGCATCGAGACGGGCGCGGACCTAAGGCGTCAGACCCTCGATTTCCTGCGGAGCCACTTCGGCAAGTCAGGGATCGGGTATCACGAACTTGCGCGAGGTCAGGACGATCGCCCGGTTCAACCTGGCCGCGAGCGAAAGTCCTCTGGATCGGAGACGACCTTCCCCGAGGACCTTACCGATCCGGCTCGGATCGAAGCGGGCGTGATCGCGATGGCCGACGAGGTCTGGACTTGGTGCGAGAGAGTGAATTCTCGCGGTCGGACCGTCACGGTCAAGATCAAATGGGCTGACTTTCAAATATCCACCCGCAGCCGATCGATGGAAACAACCATCGAAACCGGGGACAGGCTGCGTGAAGTCGCTCTTGACCTGATCCGCTCTGTCTTCCCGCCGCCCAAAGGCGTCCGACTCGTCGGCGTGACGCTGTCGAACTTTCGGGCGCGAGACGCCGGCGAAAGAGCTGAACTCCCTTTTTCGTGAAATCGACCGGCTTCCTGCTCGTCACGAACGCATTGGGGCTTCGTCGCGACTTCGCGGCAGCTGGACTGGCAGCCATTGGCGCCAATCACTACATAGTGATCGTGTGTGGACGGGTCATTCAGAGCGGCGGACCAGTAAGGTATGCCATCGTCGATGGCATGAACGTGCGCGACAGCCGCGGGCACAACTCTCCACCTCGATGGAACGCCGCGCCGGGCCAGGAGCTACTGGTGATCCGACGGAACCATGAGACCGGCGCAGTGTCGCTCGATCCTTTGCGCTGGGGCCTAATTCCCTATTGGTCGCAAGATCCAAAAGGCGGAAGGAGGCCGATCAACGCCAAATGCGAGACGGTGCGCATCCTGCCGATGTTTCGCGACGCCTATCGCCGCCGACGCTGCATCATTCCGGTGGACGGCTTCTTCGAATGGAAGGCGAGCAAGGGCCAGAGAGCCAAACAGCCGTATGCAATCGCCATGAAAGATGGAAGCCCATTCGGCATCGGCGGGCTTTGGGAGAATTGGAAGGAACCGTCCTCGCGCGAGTGGATTCGCACCTTCACAATCATCACGACTAACGCCAATGAACTGGTCGCTGAGATTCATGATCGCATGCCGCTGATCCTCGCGCCCTGGGACTACCCGCGCTGGCTCAGCGAAGAGCCGGATCCGTATGAATTGATGCGGACGTTTCCCTCTGGCCCCATGCGGATCTGGCCGATCTCAACCCGGGTCAACAAGCCGGAGAATGACGACCCGTCTGTGATCGAGCCGATCGAATTGCCGACTGTGGCTGCCTAGCCCGACACCGAGGCTCCGATCCGTTCCTAGGACTCGATCGGGAGGGCAGCTGAAGTGGGCGGCGGCAACGGCGGCTCGGCGCGCGTTGCTCGGGCCATTGGCCTTACGACGCCCA
>DATJYD010000709.1:0-2760 GCA_035499755.1 Fimbriimonadaceae bacterium | reverse complement strand
GCCCCGGACTCATTGGATGCGATACCCAGTCCAAGTAGAGGAATCGACGGCCATCCGGCAGAAAGTGGGGCCAGATGTCGGCGACCGCACCGCGCGACGGATCGACCGACGTCACGCGCACGGCCTCTCCTCCTTTGTCCGAAACGCGAAAAATCTCCGCGTTGGAAGATATCTGCGAGAAGAGAATCGTGCCTTCACGGTTCCAGCTCCCGACGATGTCGAACGATGCCGCGCAGAGCTCCTCGGGAGGGCCGCCCGCGGCCGGGATCTTCTTCAGCTTGCCGTCTGCGAAGAACGCGATGAAGCGGCTGTCCGGTGACCAGAAGGGCGACTCCGCCCCGCTCGTGCCGTCGAGCTCGGCCGCCTTGTCCGAGTCGAGCGGCCGGAGAAAGAGACGTCGTCGCCCGGCCATGCTCGCCTCGATGACCAGGCGCGTGCCGTCCGGAGAGATCGCAAACCCTCGAGAACCCTCCGCTGGCGAATAGGTGGCCCGGGGCGGAACCGGTATCGCGAATCGTACCGGTTGCGCCGGAGATGGATGGCGCGCGCGAAGGGCCGCGAAGACCACCAAGGCCCCGCCGAGAAGGACTCCCGCCGCCAGCGCCGGACCGAACCAGCCGAGCCGCCGAGCGAGCACGACGGGGGCTGCCTCCGCCGAGACCTCGGACCCGTGGTCGCGCAAGTGCTTCAGGTCACGTGCCAGGTCCCGGGTCGAGGCATAGCGTTCCTCCGGATCCTTGGCGAGGCAACGCTCGATCACCCAGCGCACGGGGACGGGAATCTGCGGAGCAAGCGCCGCGATCCCTTCCGGCTCTTCCCGGATGATTGCGACCAGCGCCTCCGCCGTCGTCGGCCGCGAGAACGCGCGCCTTCCAGTTGCGAGCTCGTAGAGGATCGAACCCAGGGAAAATTGATCCGAGCGGAAATCCAGCCGCAGTCCGCTCGCCTGTTCGGGGGACATGTAGCCGACCGTGCCGAGGACGACACCGGCGTGCGTTTCGGGCTTGGCCAGCGTCGGCATCGCGGAGATCTCGCTGGACTCAGGGAGAGCCAGCTTCGCGAGGCCGAAGTCGAGAATCTTCACGAAGCCGTCTCGCGTGACCATCAGATTTTCCGGCTTCAGGTCGCGGTGAATGATCCCGGCCTCGTGCGCTTTGGCGAGCGCGTCCGCGATCTGCGCGGCGATGGCGATGAGGCGCTTGGTTGGGACCGGACCCTCCGCGACAACCTCCCGCAGAGTCTTTCCTTCCACGAGCTCCATCGAAATGTAAGAGACCGATCCGGCCACGCCGATCTCGTAGATCGTTACGATGTTCGGGTGATTGAGAGCCGAGGCCGAGCGAGCCTCCTGCTCGAAACGCGCCAGCCGGTCGCGATCCGCAGCGAGGGCTTCCGGCAGGACCTTGATGGCCACTTCGCGCCCCAGCCGCGGATCCCGTGCGCGGTAGACCTCTCCCATCCCTCCCGCACCGAGAGGCGCGAGAATTTCGTAGTGACCGAGGCGGGTCCCAGCTGTGAGTGTCATCGGACCCCGGCGAGAACTTTACACTGCGGCCCGAAGTGCGAATGCCCGTTGAGCAGTGGCTCCCCACATAGTTCCCAGTTGGAAACTTTTCGGAGGCTGGCTGCGGGAGATGCAGAGGCTTCTCGCCATTCTCTAAGACAGGACCATTTCGCAAGCGCGACCCAGTGCATCCCGATAATCGCGCCAGTGTTGAAACGACGTTCCGGGTCTTGAGCAGGGCTCGAGGTTCTTGGGACGAACCCTCCGATTAGTTCCGGCGTCCCGAGAGCCAGTTGGCGACCACGTGGATGCCCGTGTCGCGGGCTCCGGCGTCCGGCTGAAGCACCAGAAACCGCCCATCCGCGCCGACCTCGTAGCCGAACTTGTCGCCCCCTGCGGACAGGTCCGCGCCGAAGAGGGGAACGGGAGTCGTCGTCTCGAATCCGTGACCCGTTCGGACCGCGGCCGACATGACCGCATGCTCGGTAAGGAAGAAGATCTCGCGGCCGTCGGAACTCCAGCGGGGCGCCTTGCCGCCCGTTCTCGAGACCTGCCAGGGCTGCCCCGGTCCCGGAAACGGCCGGACGTAGACCTCAGGCTTCCCGGACCCTTCGGCGACGTAGGCCACGAAGCGCCCGTCCGGCGAGAATCGCGGGGAATACTCCGGGAACGGCTGGGTCAAGAACGGGAAGGGCTTCTTGTCTCCGGTCAGCGGCAGGACCATGATGACCGGTTGCTTGCTCAGCATCTCGAAGTACAACAGGAAGCGGCCATCCGGGGAGACGTCGTCCGGCCACTTGACGCCGCGGCTGTGAAGCAACAGGCCCGTCTTTCCGGAGGCCGGATCCAGCCAGAACAGATCCGGGAGCTCGCCGCCAGCGTCCGAAGAGTAAATCACGCGGCTGCCGTCCGGGAGCCACACCGGGCTCCACTCCGAGGTCGGATCGAACGTGGCGCGAGCAGTCGTGCCGTGCTGCAGGTCCTGGATCCAGATGTCGCCCGTCCCCAGCCGCGGATCGACTTGCGCGAACGCGAGACGGTCTCCGGCCCGGGAAAGGCGCGGGCCCAGATAAGACCCCTCCGGGCGAACGGCGCCTTCCTCCCTTCCCGATCGGGAGACCCAGGTCAGCCGGGAGTGGATTGGCTCCTTGAACGCCAGGACCGGAGCGCGTGACGCGACCGAAAAGTCGGCATCCCCCGTCGTCACATACGTCTGGACCTCCGGAGCGACCACGAAGGCGTCGCCACGAAGGACT